>CALEKA010000099.1 GCA_937898715.1 uncultured Prevotella sp. | reverse complement strand
GCTTGCTTGAATGTTATGCCGAGCCGCAGCCTATCTTATGCAAAGATAGTGCAAGCCAATCGCAAATCAAAGCAAAAGGCAGAAAAACTTTACAGAAGAGCGCAGGGCAGAGCCAAGTATCAAGTAAATTGCTTACTTTTGTACCCAAATACACTTTAAGACACACACTCTATGAAACGTTTTCTTCTGCTCGTAGCATCACTCTTCGTGAGTGGACTCGCTACTACGGGCACTCAGATGATGGCTCAACAGAGCCAATCCATCACGCTGGAAGACATGGCAGGCGGTAAGTACAATCCGCAGTACGTCTACGGCGTAAATCCTATGAAGGATGGCGAAAGCTATACCCAACTATCGAGCGACAATAAGCAGATTATCCGTCGCTCCTTCAAGACGGGTAAGGAACTCGAAGTACTCTTCGACGTATCTCAAGCACGTGGCAGCCAGAAGCTCGAAGCTATCGATGGCTACATCATGTCGCCCGATGAGCGCCGCATTCTCCTGCGCACACAGACAAAGCCTATCTATCGACGCTCATACACTGCCGTATACTATATATATGACGTGCAGAATAAGAAGTACGAACCCCTCTCAGATGGTGGACCGCAACAGATGCCTCTCTTCTCGCCAGATGGCAACGTGATAGCTTTCGTTCGCGACAACAACCTCTTCCTCGTGAAGCTCCTCTTTGGCAATGCCGAGAGTCAGGTGACGAAGGATGGTAAGTTTAATGAAGTGATCAATGGCCTGCCCGACTGGGTGAACGAAGAGGAGTTTACCACCGCTCGCTCGTTCGATTTCTCTTCAGACAGTCAAATGCTCGCTTGGGTGCGCTACGATGAGAGCAAGGTGCCAGTATACAGCATTCAAGAGTTTAAGGGCGCCTACCCCACCCGTCAAGAATACGACGAATATCCCGGTGCTTACAACTATAAGTACCCCGTGGCAGGCGCAAAGAATAGCGACGTGTCGGTGATGACCTTCGACATCAAGAATCGAGTAACACGCACCCTCAAAGTGCCCCTCGACTCCGACGGATACATTCCCCGCATCCACTTCACTTCCGACCCATCAAAGCTTGCCGTCGTTACGCTCAATCGTCACCAAAACCGCATGGACATCTACATGGCCAATCCGCGCAGCACAGAGTGCAAACTCGCCGTGCGTGAGGAGACAGACAAGTACGTGCCCGAGACAGCATACGGCAGCCTGAAGTTCTACGGCGACCACTTCGCCTACATCTCAGATCGCTCGGGCTACAAACACATCTATTGGTACAACCTCAACGGGAAGATGGAACGCCAAGTGACGAAGGGCAACTACGACGTATCGGCCTTCTATGGTTACGACCCTCAGTCGGGACGCTTCTTCTATGGTTCTCACCAAGAGAGTCCGCTCCGCACAGCCGTCTACTCTATTGACAAAAGCGGTAAGGAACGCAAACTCTCTACCGAAGTTGGCTCAAACGTGGCCACCTTTAGCACCACGATGAAGTATTTCCTCAACGTCTACTCCTCAGCCACTCAGCCCCCCGTTACCACCCTTCGCGATGCTTCAAGCGGCAAGGTGCTCTCCACTATGCTCGACAATCAGAAGCTCAAAGACGAAGTCACTCCGCTTCTGGGCAAGAAGGAATTCTTCACCTTCAAGACCTCGGAAGGCGTAGAGCTCAACGGATGGATGATTAAGCCTCGCGACTTCGACGCTACGAAGCATTACCCCGTCATTATGTATCAGTACTCTGGTCCTGGATCGCAGGAAGTGACCGACTCTTGGGGCATGGGCTTCTACCCCGGCGGAGTGTTTGAAAGTTACATGGCTCAGCAAGGCTTCATCTTTGCCTGCGTAGATGGTCGTGGTACAGGCGCTCGCGGAGCTGACTTCGAGAAATGCACTTACTTGAAGATAGGCGACTTGGAATCAAAAGATCAAGTAGAAGCCGCTCTGTATCTCGGTTCTCTGCCCTACGTAGACAAGGATCGCATTGCCATCTGGGGATGGAGCTTTGGTGGTTTCAACACGCTCATGTCGATGAGCGAGGGTCGTCCCGTGTTCCGTGCCGGTGTAGCAGTAGCCGCTCCGAGCAATTGGAAATATTACGACACCGTATATACCGAACGCTATATGCGCACTCCTAAAGAGAACGCTGACGGCTACGCTATCAACCCCATACAGCGCGCAGCCAACCTCCATGGCGACTTGCTTCTCATCCACGGCACAGCCGATGACAACGTACACTTCCGCAACTTCACTGAAGTAAGCGAAGCCTACGTTCAAGCCGGCAAAATGTTCCGCCAGCAAGTCTACACCAACCGCAATCACAACATCTATGGTGGCAACACGCGCCTCCACCTCTTCAAGACTATCAGTGACTTCTTCATCGAGAAATTGAAGCAGAGCAAATAATATTTAGCCAATACTATGGGGGCGACGCGCCAACGCAACAGATGCCGCGAGGACGCGTCGCCCCCAGTATTGGCTAAATTGCTTATATTCACTACCTCCAAGACTTTAATAACCCGTTGGTGGAATTCTTGGTTAACGGGTAAACAAGTTGACAAGTTAACAAGTAAATATGTCTTAGACTACTTATTTCGTTAAAAACGAGAACGATTGGACTCGAAAAACTTACCTGTTAACTTGTCAACCCATTTACAAATTCCGCCAACGCGTTTTAATAATAAATATATCACTTCTATGAGGAATTTTATTCCCCCGATCCGTAAGAAACTGCTCCTGCTAATTGCATTACTAATGTTTCTGGGTGTTTCGGCATCGCAAGCTGCTGAGCAAGACTTGATCACAGAACAAGTGAGCATCAACGTGAAGCGACACGGCACACTTTCAAGTCTGATAAGCAACAACAGCAAACTCCGAATCACCAATCTTAAGATCTCTGGCGAACTCGACATTGACGATATTGCCTTTATTCGCGCCATGGCAGGCAGCTATTACGATGATAACTACCACCGCTACGATGGCCACCTGCAACACCTTGACCTATCTAATACTCAACTCATTCCCACAGGAAAACGCCTGCGCTTGTACTTCTTCGGTTCTAACGAAGAAGCCAAAGAAGGCAGACAATATTATGCCCGCATTGAGGATGGCGAACGTCCGCAAGCCCTCTTTTCTTGTCTTTACCATACACTGCGGTCTGTGGCGCTGCCCAAAACCCTCACAGAGGTGGGAGATTCGATGTTTCACTTCTGCAAGCAGTTGGAGCACGTAACGATACCTGCGGGCGTAAAGCGTATTGGTCACGGAGCTTTTACAGGCGATAGCCTTCAATCTATTTCCCTTCCTGGCAACTTGGAAAGCATTGGAGAAGAGGCTTTTATGAACTGCCAGCGGCTTCATGCCATCTATTTGCCTTATAACCTTAAACAGATTGGAAATTTTGCTTTCTCGGGCTGCTACAACATTTCCTCAATCACGCTTCCCTTCCGCCTTGAGTCCATGGGAAGAAACACATTTTATAATTGCAAGAACTTGGCCTTCGTGGAATGGTCGAACTCGCTATCTACTATCCCAGAGGGTACTTTCAAAGAATGCAAAAGTCTCACCTCCTTTGTCATCCCTGCCAGTGTGACGAATGTTGAAGCCTATAATTTCGACAATTGCTCTGCCATTTCCTCTATCTATTGCTGCGCTACGACGCCCCCCAAGGCAAGCCATTATTCCTTCGAAGGCCTCCTTTCTTCTAATACTTCCGTAAAACTATATGTGCCAAAGGGAACCCAGGGCAATTATCAAAGTACTACAGGATGGGAAGATTTCGAACATATCGAAGAGTTTGATCCAAACGATACGAAGTCCCTTGGACAGTTGACAACGGTCAACGTGGAACGCCCAGGAAATCTGCCGATGCAAGTAAATAGTTGGGACAAATATCGCGTCGATAGCCTCAAAGTGGTGGGCAAGATTAATCTCAGTGATATGCAGTTCATTCGCGAAATGGCTTGCTGCTATGCCGACACTGCGGGAACCTACTACGAAGGACACCTGACACACCTAGACCTTAGCGAAGCACAGCTAGAGCATAGCGACCTAACTATTCCGGTCTTTTCAAGCGACACAATGAACATCGCAAGAATCGATGCTGACGGCAATCCCATAGGCCTATTCGATTTCTTATATAAAATACGTTCTGTGGAACTTCCTAGCAATATCAGCGCTATTGGCTTCAGTACATTCTCCAATTGTCAGAGCCTAGAGCATGTGACCATTCCTAATGGCGTGAAGCGCATCGATACCGGAGCGTTCTTAGGTTGCCGAAGCCTTACCAAAGTGGAACTCCCTGGGAAACTTGAAGACATCAATCCGTGGGCGTTTGCTCACTGCTATAATCTCCAATCTTTGCAGGTTCCTGCAAACGTAAAGTGTCTCGGCAGATATGCCTTCTGTAATTGTATATCTCTTACTGCTGCCTCCCTACCTCAGCACCTTGAAAGCATAAACGAGGGAGCTTTCTGGAACTGCCAGAACTTGTCCACCATCACATTGCCCCAAGACCTAGATTCTATCGAAGACTATACATTCTTGGGCTGCACAGGGCTCACATCGCTATCCTTCCCTCAAAACACGAAGAGCATCGGACAAGAAGCATTTGCTGGCTGTAGCAACCTCTCTTCAGTAAAGTTCGATGACAATTGTTCTATCACATCCATCGGCTCCGGAGCCTTCCAAAACTGCACAAGCCTTACAAACATCGCTTTTCCCTACAATGTCAAGAGCATATCAGCCTCTACCTTTGAGGGATGCACCGCTTTGCAAAATATTGATACATGGCAAGTGACCGATATTGGCTCCTCCGCTTTCAAAGGTTGCACAAATCTAAAGGCCCTCTATCTAAACAATGTCAATAGAATAGATAACTCTGCCTTTGAGGGATGTTCTAACCTTAACGATGTAACGTTTCACACAGACGTTTCCTCCTTCACGCTAAAGTCTTCCGCTTTTAAAGGATGTACTAGACTTACCAGCATAACTCTACCCTCGGCTACGACCTCAGTCAATGATGAAACCTTCTCTGGATGCACATCTTTAAAGTCAATCACCCTTCCGCCTACGCTCACTAACATTGGTTATTCAGCTTTCAAGAATTGCAACAGTCTCCATTTCATCAAGCTACCCTACGCTCTGACCAGCATTGGCTTGGAAGCCTTTAGCGGATGCACGGCGCTCGATTCTATCTACGCTTACATGGAAAAGCCCATAACTCTCAGCAACGGCACATTCTCAGGAGTGGACAAAAATCAATGTGTGCTCTACGTTCCTACTACCAAAAAATGGACTTATTGGCTTGCCAACGTATGGGGAGACTTCAGTCTTATCAAAGAATTTGATGCACTTATCAAAGAGCAACTGACATTCAAAGTAACCACAGCGGGTACGCTCAGCAACCAAGTAAACAACTGGCTAATGACTCACGCAACCGATGTGAAAGTGACAGGAAATGTCAACGTGAACGACATTGCCACTCTTCGCCAGATGGCGGGATGCTACCAAAACAATGGTACGCTCACCGATGGCCACATGAGATTTTTGAATATGAGCGAAGCAACGCTATTGTGCAATGTGGGAGCTATCAACGTATATACCTCAAATGGGGACTCTAAGATGGCCATGCTCTCATCTGGCAATACCTATTCTTATCTGTTCGCCTATCTTCCTAACATTGAAGAGATACGACTTCCGCAAGGGATGACGGCTACGGGATCAAGTTTCTTTTATGGTGACACTAACTTGAAGAAGGCATGGCTTCCTAGTGGAATTACTTCCATTGGCACTTCGACTTTCAATGATTGCAGAAGCCTTACATCAGTGAATATTCCCTCCACAGTAACTGAATTTAAGAATTTTGCTTTCTTTGCATGCGAAAGCCTGCCTACGATAACTCTTCCTTCCTCACTCACCACGATAGGACGCTCTGCTTTTTATGCTTGCAGAAGTCTGCAATCAATAACCATCCCATCTGGCGTAACAAAGATTGAAGACGATACCTTCTTTTGCTGTGCGCTTTCGTTCATAGAGTTGCCAGAAGGAATTACTTCCATCGGTGGCACTGCCTTTAGTAGTTGTATTTAGAGCCTTATAACTAACCATAATTTACCATGACTAACCAAACATAAAGCCTTGATTTTCAATGCACTTTAATTTTTAACACTTTCTGAGTGCTTTTTGGCAGTTCCCGATTTTCCACATATTTTTGCAGTGTATTTCTACCGTGGAGAATTTGCGGAGCTTTTATTTTGTCATATCGTGAACGTAGTTGACAAGGGTTTACAAGTGGTTACGATAGGTGACAAAATTGATACAGATATGCAAAAAGCGTTATATCATGGACTGGGTTGACAAAGGTTGTCAATAGTTCACTTCCGTTTACTCCATCGGTAGAATACTCAAAGTATGTAGAACATAGCAATATCAAAGAGTATGAGACCGACAAGAAAATGTGAATTTTGTGGCAAGACATTCGTGCCAAGGAGCGGTATGCAGAAATACTGTTCCGAGGAATGCCAGGCAGAGGCAAAACGTCTTAGGAAAAAAAGACAGCAGGACTTGATTAACGGCATTGAACCCATCATGGATCTGCAACATCAGGAGTATCTTACATTCTCCAAAGCTGCCGTTCTGATGGGATGCACCCGACAGTATATCTACAAACTTGTGGCTAACGGCAAGTTGAAGGCATCACGGTTGAGCTGCCGAATGGCATTCGTAAGAAAAACTGATATAGAGAAAATGTTTGAGAGCAATCCCTACAAGCGTGTGATTCCTGCCAGCAAGAGCAAGCCCTGTAAAAAGGCAAAAGCAGAAAAGCCAACGCAAAAGCAGGAATCGACAAAAGGGAAAGAGAAGAATGAGGTGCTTGACTATTATTCGGGCGAGGAAGTGATGTCCATTTATAAGGTCAAGAAGTCTTGGCTCTACACCTCCGCCAAGCGCAACCAGATACCGATGTGCCGTATCGCTGGCAAGAACTATTACAGCAAACGGCATATTGATGAGTTCTTCGGTACTGCCGTTGACATCCACTGCATCACCGAGTGGGTGACTGCTGATGATGTAGAGAAAGCCTTTAGCATGAGCAAGTCAGCACTTAGGGCATACACCTACCGCCATAAGATACCGACCAAACGCGAGTATGGTCGCACCTATTACTCCAAGGAGCATCTTGAAGAACTGCGCAGAACTGACCTCATGAACGATGACAACTATTATACCACCGAACAGGTGCAACAGTTGTATGGTCTGACAAGTGCCAACATCTGCCATATCGTGAGAGTGCATCATATAAACAAGGTGAAAGTCGGAGTGAAGAACTTGCTTTTGAAAGTCGATGTGGAGCGAGCAATGGCAGAAAGGGCAGCAAAAGGATTGTGATTTCAAATGATTTCATCATTATCCATCAATGACTGCAAATAATGGGAGTCACGGAAGTATCATTCAGTTATTTTGCAGCCGTGAAGAGACACTTCACCATGAATATTCATCAATAAATCAATACAAC
>CALEKA010000098.1 GCA_937898715.1 uncultured Prevotella sp. | reverse complement strand
TCAAGCTCCCGAGGTAGACAAACAATTGAAGAATATAGAAAATATAATGTCATAAATAGTAATATGCCAAAAGTAAGTGTTATAGTACCGGTGTATGGTGTAGAGAAATACATAGAACGTTGTGCAAGAAGCCTTTTTGAACAGACACTTGATGATATAGAATTCCTCTTTATTGATGATTGCTCACTTGATAAGTCTGTTGAAATTCTAAAGCGTGTGTTAGAGGAATATCCTCAACGAATGCATCAAGTGAAGATTCATCGAATGGAGCAAAACTCAGGTCAAGCAAAGGTACGTGAATGGGGCATGCGTAATGCTACCGGTGAATATGTCATTCATTGTGATTCAGATGATTGGGTGAGCATCCATATGTATGAGGACATGTATAATAAGGCGGTAAAAAATGGTGCTGATGTTGTGGTGTGTGATTTTGCATTGCATGATGGAAAGCACATCAATAATATAGTACATGCGTGTGGTTCTTTGAAATATCAAGAATTCTTGAAAAGAATTCTTTTCCAAAGAGACCCATGGTCTCTTTGGAACAAACTTTTTAAACGAAAAGTTTGTTACAATGACTTAGTCTATCCAAAGGGAAATATGGGAGAAGATATGTTGATTTGCATTCAGATGCTATTTTCTTGTAACCATATTGCCTATATACCACAAGTATATTACTTCTATTTTGATAACAACAATTCAATTTCAAATAAGAAAGAAACAGCAAATCACCTTAGAAACTTTGAACATTTAAAGACTAATACAGACTTGTTGATAGAAATACTAAAAATGAAGAATCTCCCGAACATTAAATGGGTGATTAATGGTCTTGAATATAATGCAACTTTGCCACTGCAGAAGTTAATTCATTCTGATAAGAAATATCGAGCACTTTGGTTTAATACATATCAAAATGCAGTATGGACTTATGTAATTAATCCATATTTTAATATAAAGAAACGTTTTAAATGCTTATTGGCAATAATGGGATTTTATCCATTTAAGAAAGATCGAATCATAATGTAGATTACAATATTTTACGAAACAGGAAAGATGATAAAAAATATATTTGTACTTTTATTTTACTTATCGGCATTCTTTGCTCCGTGGGGAGAGGGTATGCAACATTTTTTTTCAAGTGCTAGTTCTATATTCCCCTTATGCGTTTTCTGCATTATTGCGTTAAGTTTACTTTTTAGATACAAAATGAAAAGATATCATTTGCCTAAAGCATTCAAGATATTTCTTGTTTTTGTATTTATACATACGTTATTTTATATAATTATAAATCCTTCTGTCCTAACATTCGGTACAAATGATGTATATGTATCTGGGGATAATTTTATTAAAGGGAAAACAAGCTCCGGAGATGCAATATTGAAGTTTTTCGCTTTTGGATTGTATTCATGTATACTCTTTAAATCATTATGTAGTGGATTGGTAAAAATTCCAATGTATCTATTAGCATTCTGCTGTGGTTTTTGTTGTACGATAATGATTGGTGGATATCAAAATGAATATGCGAATGATTTAGTTCGTATTTCTGGTGGACTCACAGATCCTAATGCGATGGCTGTAGATTCATTGGTTGCGCTATCATTTTCTTTATTTTTATTGAATGAGGTGAAAGTTAAGGCTACAATCAATAGAGGCATATTTCTCTTTTTAGTAGCGGTGTCAGCATATGCCTTAATTATGTCTTTTTCAAGAGGAGGTATGCTTGCACTGTTTCTTATGGCTGTGATGTACTTAAAAAGGAAGTACGACCTAATTAGAATCATTTTTTGTAGCATATTCATCTTTCTAATACTTCTCGTCATATATAGGTATATAATACCGAGTGATTTTCGCGATACTTTAAGTATGAGATTTGATTTTGACGAAGCAAAGGAGACGGGGGGAAGTAATAGAGTGGGGATATGGACCGCATATTTAGCTCGATGGATGTATTACTTTGTCACAGGAACAGGCTTTGGTAATTGTTCTTCAGTATTGCAACAGCATAGTACAGGTGTTGAGGTTAGCTTGAATTATGTAACGCACAATCAATACTTGTTATACTTTGTAGAACAAGGTCTTTTGGGCTTTATTTTCTATGCAAACTATATAATAAAAGGAATAAAAGAGATAGAGAAAACATCAAAGACCATGCTATTCTTAGCTTTGCCTTTTATGGGATATGCGGTTGCTACATTCTTTGTAAATTTAAGTGGAGGACGTACGGTATGGATAGTGTTCGCTTTTATAAATTTTATTTATGCATATAATAAGCACAGAAAATATGAACAGAATCTTAGTATACGGCCTCTCCAATAATTGGGGGGGGGTAGAAGCCATTGTGATGGCCATTATTAATCGACTTGCGCAAGATTGTCATTTTGATATAATACATTCAAATGCTCCGTCTTCGTATGAAAAAAAGTACAAGAATGAAAATGTAAAATTCGTTCATATCCCTACCTGGGGAAGTGATAGAAAGGCATTTTCGATGGGACTGAGAGATCTTCTTACAGCTACAAACTATGATTACGTATGGATAAATGCTTGTATTATGAGCAATGCAACCATACTTTCTGTTGTAAAAAAATATTCTAAAGCAAAAGTAATAACTCATTCACATGGCTCTTCTTTTGAGGAAAGGAATTTCATAAAAAGGTTTGTCTTGTTAGGGCTGCATTATTGGAATAGAAGAAAATATCATAAACTTGTAGATATTCCATGCTGTTGCTCTTTAAAGTCAGCGGAATGGTTTTATGGAAGAAAATATATGAAAGGACATGATGTATATTTTATAAGGAATGGAGTGGATTATGATAAATACAAATTTAATCCACTTATTAGAACCGAATATCGAAGAAAACTATACATAGATGAAAGTACGTTGGTACTGCTCCACGCTGGTAGGCTAACGCAAGTGAAAAACCAACGGAAAATATTGGATATATTGCAGTTTTTGATTACTCATGGGAAGAAAGCCCTGTTACTGATAGCTGGCGAGGGTGAATTATACCATGAGTTGGTGGCATATGCTGCAAAACTTAGAATTAGTGACTACGTAAAATTTCTCGGTATGCGAAGTGACGTTAATTGTCTTATGCAAGCTGCGGATGTCTTTCTCTTGCCCTCTTTTCATGAGGGATTTCCTGTGACAATAGTAGAAGCCCAAAGTGCCGGACTTCCTTGTCTCGTTTCTGCAAATCTATCAAGAGAAATAGACATTACAAAAAGTGTAAAGTTTATCTCAATAGATTCTGACTCGGAAATGTGGAGTAAGGAAATAGAATCATTTAGCTTAGAGAAACGAAACACTGTGTCAGCGCTTGTAAAGCATAGTGGTTATGATATAGTAGATGTAGCTAATAACTTTAGAAATAAAATAAAACTATGAGAAAATTGATGCAGCGTATATTACATGCTTTTCAGTTTGCATTAGACTATCAATTATATTGGAAACTGAGAATGGGAATTTGTAAATGGGGGGGGGTAAAACGTAAAATTGCAGTATTGCTATGTCGCAGAATAGAAGCAAAGAAATGCAGTACAACAGGGACAGGTCCTATAGGAAATAGTTGTATGCTGAAAGAACCATTAATATTGCCACATGGATTGTCGGGCATTGTATTGGCAAGGAATGTTGAGATAGGTTGTCATGTTGCTATTTATCAACATGTGACCATTGCCGAGAGTGACAAACAAAAGAGAACTATAATAGAAGACAATGTAACTATAGGTACGGGTGCTGTCCTTCTCAACAACCCTCATATAGGGAATGGTGCAAAAATAGGAGCAAATGCGGTTGTGCTTACTGACGTACCAGCTCATGCAACAGCTGTAGGCATACCTGCAAGAATAATAACTCATAAAAGGATTTTATAAAGTGAAAAATAAATTAATTTCAGTAATTATTCCTGCCTATAATTCAGAGAAATATATCAGGAAAAGCATAGATAGTGTTATAAACCAGACATATACAACATGGGAACTGATAGTGATAGATGATGGATCTCATGATAAAACCTTTGAAATATTGAAGCAATATACGAAGGCGGACGTTCGTATCCATGCAATACGTCAGGAAAATGCTGGGCCAGGTATTGCGCGCAATGTAGGTATTGCCGCGGCCAAAGGCGATTACGCTGTATTTATTGATTCAGATGATTTCGTAGAGGAAGAATATTTTGAACTCTTAGCAAAACACGATGAGGATGTGGTATTCATAAATGTACGTAACGTTGATGAGAATGGTCGTGTGTTGAAGAAAGAATATATGTCAAAGAATAAGCATCTTACCAAAGATACAATATTACGTAGTCAAATGACTGGTAGAATTAATTGGGGGGGGTGCGTAAGGCTCTGAAAATCAGCTTATTACGAAATAACTATATAGAATATACAAAACATAAAATAGGCGAGGAAGCACTTTATAGTTTTCAAGCATTGTGGTATGCAAAGACGATAGCTTTTATAGAGAAACCTCTTTACAATTATGTGCAAAGAGGAGATAGTCAGTCGCATTTAAAAGTGGATGATCCATGGGGTGATGTGGCTATGGCTGTAAAAGCGAAAGTCAAGGATATGAAACTTTATCATGATTTTGCTAATACCATTAATGCTTTCTTTCTGACAGCAGCAGCCGTTTCTGCTAATTGTCTCGCAAAAAATCATTCGTTTGCCATCTACCTATATAAGGTGAAAGAATGTAGGAGACATTTGAGTAAGGCAATAGATATTAGTTATCCAATAGATAAAGCCAACATGAGTAGAAAAGCCCGATTTGTCGGGTGGTTGCTTAGGCACAGGTTTTATCTGTCCATTTGGATATTAACTAAGCTAAAAGATCTGAAAGGATAACACTATATGATGTCGTGCTTCCAATTGTGAAATAAATGCATTAAGAAAAATTGAAAGTATGGCAAAAATATCTGTTATCATTCCAGTATACGGAGTAGAAAAATATATAGATCGATGTGTAAAATCAGTGGTAAATCAAACGTATAAAGACTTGGAGATTATCCTAGTGGATGATGGTAGCCCTGATAATTGTCCGAAAAAGTGCGACGAGTGGGCTTTGCGTGATGCGAGAATTCGGACAGTCCACCGTGAAAACGGTGGACAGTCCTGTGCCAGAAACACAGGACTGTCTGTGGCTACAGGCGATTATATCACATATGTTGATAGTGACGATTGGATTGCAATAGACACTTATGAATATTGCATGAAACTTTTTGATAGATATAAGGGTGCAAATGCTGTACAGTTTGATGTAAGATTAACAAGTGAAGACGATATTTTTATCAACCAGCCTAAAGATGTCATAAATGTATATAAGGACAAAGAAATACTTGAGTATTATTTAGATTCCTCTACACGGAAGAGCGGAGGATTTTCCGTGTGTAGGTGCCTCTTTGAGGCACCTATAGCCAAACGATACAGATTTAGAGAGGGCAAGATAAATGAAGATATAGACTATAAATACAAGGTTTTAAAAGATTGTGACGAATGGATTGTAACGAATCATGTAGGTTATTTTTATTGGCAGGAAGGAAATAGTACATCATCAGGAATTTTGAAGGCAAGAGATTTTCAACTATATGAAGCTGCGGAGGAATTGTACAAATTGACTCAGGCAGAATCATTTGGCAAAATTGCTTTCTTGGGAAAAGTAAAGAAAGCTCGTACGGCATTCTCATTATTAAGTAGAATTGCTATATGGGGCATTAGAGATAATACGCTGAACGAAAAGAAAGTAGTAAAACGATTGGTAAAAGAACATAGACATAATTTGCTGCTATTATTGAGAGCTCCTTTACCAATAAGTAGAAAGATCTTGTCGGTGATGTTTGCTCTAAATTTTACAATAACAAGATTTCTATTGTCCACTGTCAAGGGATATATAAACAAATAATGATAAAATGTCAATGAGTTTAGAACAGAAAATAAACTACCAGTTGAATAAAATTCCTGGAGTAAAGAAATACATCAAACGAGCATACCAATTGGGATGCTATGTAATGAGCAAAAAAATAAAATCGGAGGGTAAAATAATCAAAGTATCACCCGATGATCCAAAGCATGAATACTTCTTCGGTTACTACGATAAATCTCCTTGGGATGCCTCAATGCGTTACATGATTTGCATGAAAGCCAAAGACACATGGAGTGAACCTGATCCTTTAGGAACTGCGGATATCTTGTTGATTGATACGAAAAGTGGCTATAATGTAAGGCGAGTAGCAACAACACATACATGGAATGTACAGCAAGGATGTATGGCACAATGGCTTGGACCTGATTTTAAAACGCGTATTTTATACAATGATATGCGTGATGGAAAATATTGTTCGGTCATACTTAATATAGAAACTATGGAAGAACGAGTATTGCCTATGCCATGTTACACAGTTTCTGCAGATGGAAAAATTGCATTGACTCTTGATTTTTCACGTCTGCATTCGCTGCGTCCTGGTTATGGGTATGCAGAATTACCTGAAAGGACAAAAGATATGGCATTGCCAGATGCTACGGCTATATGGAAAATGGACATCGAAACAGGTAATGTCATAGACTTGCTGAAGTATACGGATCTCTCAAAATTTCAACCGCGTCATGAAATGCAAGAAAGTGGAAGCGTACATAAAGTGAACCACTTAATGCTTTCTCCTAATGGTAAACGATTTATGGTCTTGTATCGTTGGTTCTGTGGCCAACGTAAGTATACACGTTTGATAACTTGTAACGTGGATGGAACGGATATGTATTTGCTCTCTGATGATGACATGGTAAGTCATTGCTTTTGGAAAAACAATGATGAAATTATAGCCTTTGAGAATAAAAAAGATGGTGGTACAGGTTACTATCTTATGAAAGACAAAACAGAAAAATATGTACACTTATGGAAACATATTAGCAATGATGGTCACCCAAGTTATTCACCTGCAAATAATTGTGAGGTAGTATTTGACACTTATCCGGATAAAAGAAGAACCCAAAAAATAATGATTGTCCGAGATACAGATGTTGAGGGAAAAAACATTAAAATCGTAGCAAGAGTATTTTCTCCATTTAAGTATGATAATGATACACGTTGTGACCTGCATCCGCGTTGGAGACAGGATGGTAAAGCCATATGTTTTGATAGTACTTTTGAGGGGTGTCGTGGATTATATGTTGTGAATATGTAAAAGAACGTTCTAACTCAAACTTTATGGAAAAAATAGCTGTATTATTACCTGTCTATAAAAAAGACAATCCAAAATTCTTATCAGCATCAATTGCATCGTTGCTGACGCAAACGTACAATAACTTTACCATTTTTTTAGGCATTGATGGGCCTATTGATGGTGAATTGAAAGATATGATTGAAGAATGTGAGAAAATTCCACAATTTATAATTTCTCGTTTTCCAGTAAATAGGGGGTTAGCATGTGTTCTCAATGATCTGATAGCTGTGGCTGAAAGTCAAGAATTTGAGTATTTTGCTAGAATGGATGCAGATGATATTTGCATGGAAAATAGGTTTGAAAAGCAATTGGCATTCTTGCAATCCCATCCTTCCGTAGATGTAGTTGGAGGTGCTATTGAAGAAATTGATGAGAATGGTGTGAAAAATGGGAAGAAAGTTGAATATCCACTAACGCACGATGAGTGTCGCAGCTTCTTTAGATATCGTGATCCTTTAGCGCATCCAGCGTCATTCTTCCGTAAGCGGTATTTCGACAAAGTCAAAGGTTATAGGCCAGAGTATAGGAAAAACCAAGATACAATGCTTTGGTTTGATGGCTTTATGAATGGATGCAGATTTGCGAACTTGCCTGACACAGTGTTGAACTTCCGAGTCGCAAAAGATTTTTATAATCGTAGAACAGGTTGGAAACGTGCAAAGCAGATGGTAAAATCTCGTATGGAGATAAATAAAGCTATGGGATATGATATTAGTGCCAATTTGTTTGCTATAGCGATGGCTCTAATGACTATTTCTCCTACTTGTGTCAAGAAATTCTTGTACAAAATAAGGTAAAAGGATGGAAACATTTTTTTTTAAGCTGTTGCGTTTCTCGTTAGGTCTTGAACAGTCTTTTGGTGAGGATCTATCGGACAAAGAATGGCGCGAGTTATATAAACTCTGTATTAAACATTCGTTGGCAGGAATCGTTTTTCAAGGCATAGAGCGATTGCCAAAGGAACAGATTCCAGGAAAGGTGCTTTTGTTTCAATGGTATGGAGTGGTAGAAAAAATAAAGGCCTTAAATAAGATTCAAAATCAAAGGTGTGCTGAATTGACCAGAAAACTAAATACTGCAGGATATAGAACTTGTGTACTAAAGGGACAGGGCACATCCTTACTTTATCCAAAACCGCTGTATCGTCAGTGCGGCGATATAGATATGTGGGTTGAGGGTAATAGAGATAATATTATTGATTTTGTACGAAAGGAAGGTGTGAAAATTAGAAGTATTGATGTACAACATTCAGAAATGGATTTTTTCGAGGATGTTCCAGTTGAGATACATTTTCAGCCAAGTTATTCTTTCAATTATTTTATTGCTAAGCGATTAGAGAAGTGGACGCAATCTATGGCAGATACTCAATTTTGTAATTTTGATGATTCTGTCGGATTTGCGCACCCTAACATAAATTTCAACTTGGTCTTTTCATTGATGCATATATATCGTCATCAATTCTCAGAAGGAATAGGATTGAGACAGTTGATAGATTACTTTTATATATTAAATGGAAGTAATATGTCACAACGACAAAAAGCATATACTAGCATATGTTCTTTAGGTATGTGCAAGTTTGCAGGTGCGGTAATGTATGTGTTGAAGATAGTCCTTAATATAGACGATAGTTTATTATTGTGCCCTACAAATCCACGATATGGAAAATTTCTATTAGATGAAATCATGATTGCGGGTAATTTCGGACAATATGATAATCGTATATGTCATATTGAGAAGCAGAAAAGATTTAAAAGAGGAATAGCACAATTTGAACGTAATTGGAAATTTGCTCAATATTATCCACAAGAGGTATTATGGTCTCCGTTTTGGAAATTGTGGCATTGGGGATGGAGAAAATGTAATGGCTATTTATAGAGGAATAAGTAATAGGAACTGAAGTGTCATGCAAAACTTATTATAAGAATTGTTATTTGATTCTTTTAAAGTGTATGATAGATTGTTTCCCCTTGATTGCAAAGTGCAGTAATCTAGGTAATAAATCCTCGAATCTCGAAATTATCCAAGGTAATAATTCGTCAAAAATCGAAATTATCCAAGGTAATAACCTTACAGAACTCGAAATTATCCAAGGTAATAATTCGTTTGAAGTAATTTTTCTTTAATCATATACATATTTTTATGACAATGAAATTGCGTAATGTGCCTTTCTCTCCGCCCGATATGACGGAGGGAGAGGCTAATGAAGTGCGTGATGCTATATTATCTGGGTGGATTACCACCGGACCACGCACGAAGAAGCTGGAAAAAGAAGTGGCAGAGTTTGTGGGCGTTGAAAAAGCGGTGTGCTTGAACTCACAAACGGCTTGCGGAGAAATGGCTTTGCGCCTGTTAGGCATAGGCGAAGGCGATGAGGTGATCGTGCCGGCTTATACCTATACGGCAAGTGCTTCGATTGTGGAACATGTGGGGGCAACACTCGTGTTTGTTGACGTACAGAAGGATTGCCTTGAAATGGACTATGAGGCTGTGGAAAAGGCGATTACACCTCGCACGAAAGCTATCATTCCAGTTGACTTGGCTGGTATTCCTTGCGACTACGACCGATTGTTTCGCATTGTGGAGAGTAAAAAATGTCTTTTTACTCCTAAAACGGATCTGCAAAAGAAGATAGGACGTATTGCTATCTGCTGCGATGCTGCTCATGCTTTTGGTGCTTCGCGTAAGGGAACAATGGTGGGTGCAATCGCAGACTTTTCTTCTTTCTCTTTTCATGCTGTAAAAAACTTTACTACGGCTGAAGGCGGTGCTTTGACTTGGAATCTGCCTTTTGGTAATGAAAAGGTGGTGAAGGAGTTAGACAAGCAGACTGATAATGCTTTTAGCGGTGTGCCTGAGATAGAGGGCGAGACATGGAATGAAAATCTCTACCGCAAAGCACAGTTGCTCAGTTTGCATGGTCAGAATAAGGATGCTTTGGCTAAGACGAAACTTGGTGCGTGGGAGTACGACATTATCGGCACATGGTATAAATGCAACATGACCGATGTTGTGGCAGCCATCGGCCTTGTGCAGATGCAGCGTTATAAAGGTATGCTGGAGCGTCGCCACAGGATGATAGATCGGTATAATGAGGCTCTCAAGAATCTGAATGTGGCTGTGCTTAATCATTATGATGCGGAGCATACGTCGTCGGGCCACTTGTACTTGGTACGCTTATTAGGAAAAACTCGCGAGCAGACCAACAAGGTGATAGAGCTGATGGCAGAGCGTGGCATTGCTACGAATGTTCACTATAAGCCACTGCCTATGATGACGGCTTATAAAAAGTTGGGCTTCGACATTAAGGATTTCCCCAATGCTTATCATCAGTTTGAAAATGAAATTACACTTCCTCTGAATACGAAGATGACTGATGAAGACTTGGAGTATGTGATTGAGAACTTTGTCGACATTGTGTCGAAGTGACTTTCTGATTAGACATTAATCTCCATTAATTGTTCGTTAATCTGCCATTAATCTTTTTATACTGAAAGGGTTAATGGGGAAGAATGGTTGATTAATGTTTGCTTTAACTAAAGTTTTAGATTTGGCTGGTCGGGCTGAAAGCCCAATAAACTTCATAGCCCAAGGCAACGCCTTAGGGGAAAAATGAGTATGGATGATACGCCCTATAAGAGCAGAAGTAAAGACAATGTGTTTATACTTTTGCCCTTTCAGGGCGTAACAACACTGTCTACGAGAAACCCAGGGCGCTGCCCTGGGCTACGTACAGTATTGGGCTTTCAGCCCGCCAGCCTAATTCCCAAGCTTAGTACTTTAAATGTTAACTTTAAATGAAGAGACTCTTTGATATTGTAGCTTCGGGCTGTGGGCTTATTGTATTAAGTCCGCTTTTTTTGTTCCTTGCGATTTGGATAAAGCTTGACTCTAAGGGCCCTGTGTTTTATCGCCAGGTGCGTGTGGGAAGGCATAACAAGGATTTTCGCATATTCAAGTTTCGCTCTATGCGTGTGGGGGCTGACAAAGGTTCGCTTGTGACGATAGGTGGACGAGACCCGCGCGTGACTCGTTCGGGATATTACATCCGCAAGTATAAGTTTGACGAACTGCCACAGCTGATCAATGTATTCATGGGCGACATGAGTCTGGTCGGTCCTCGTCCTGAAGTGCGCCATTATGTGAATTATTGGACGCCAGAACAGATGCACGTGCTCGATGTGCGTCCTGGCATTACTGACCCCGCCAGCATAAAGTTTCGCAATGAGAATGAACTAATGGAAAAGGCTGATGATCCTGAGGATTATTACATCCACGTGATCATGCAGGAGAAGATAAAACTCTACTTGGAATATGTGAGGGAAGCAGGGTTCTTTTACGACTTAAAGTTGATATTCATGACATTTAAGGTGATTGTGACCGAACGATGAGAAGTATCTTGCTTTTTGGGGGCAATTTCTACATATCCGCCTTTGTATAAGATAGGCTGCATCTCAGCAGTAAGTTCAAGCAAGCTTGACTTTCTGCATTCGATTTGCACTATCTTTGCATAAGATAGGCTGCATCTCAGCAGTAAGTTCAAGCAAGCTTGACTTTCTGCATTCGATTTGCACTATCTTTGTATAAGATAGGCTGCATCTCAGCAGTAAGCTCAAGCAAGCTTGACTTTCTGCTCTCGCTTTGCATTATCTTTGTCGAAAAAAGTTAGTCATAGCCCAAGTTAATGGGCTGACAAATACTTTTGTAGGACAATTCCGCTCATGTGGTGAAGCATTCCAATTTAGAGCCTATGAGCAGCAATAGGGGCTTGAGTATTTACTTCCTTCTGTAGGATTCGTTAGAAAAAGTGTATGTTTCTAGGGGTTATTCGTTAGAAAAAGTGTGTACTTTGATAAGATATTCATCAGAAAAAGTGTATATTTGCATCTGAAGTTCGTTAGAAAAGATGTAGAAGTATGAAGCGAAATCTATATAGTAAGCTCTTAGACTGGAAAAATAATAAGGATAGAAAGCCATTGATTCTCAATGGAGCTCGTCAAGTGGGTAAAACCTACTTGTTGAGACAGTTTGGTGAGAATGAGTACAAAAAGATTGCTTTTTTTAGCTTGGATCGAAACTCAATGGCTAAGAGTGTATTTGAAAGAGGAGGAACGGTGGAGAATATCTTATTGTCTTTGTCGGCAATAAGCGAAGTAGATATTACCCCAAATGATACGTTGATTGTGTTAGATGAGGTACAAGATTGTCCAAAGGCCTTGGAGGCTTTAAAGTATTTCTGTGAGGAAGCCGTTAGTTATCACGTGGTAGTTGCTGGTTCTTTACTTGGATTGTCTCTACACGATGGCATTTCGTATCCTGTGGGAAAGGTGGATGAAATCCGACTATATCCGATGACTTTCTTGGAGTTTTTGGAGGCTTTGGGAAAGGATCGCTTGGTGGAAGCTTTAAAAAGTGGTAATTGGGGGGTAATTAATCTGCTTGGTGAGGAGTGTGAGAGATTGCTAAGGCAGTATTATTATGTAGGTGGCATGCCTGCAGCAGTTCTTGCTTTTGTAGAAAAAAAAGGCTTACAGACGGTTAGGGAAATTCAGAAGCAAATCGTACGTGATTATCGAAGAGACTTTTCCAAACATGCACCAGCTCGTGAAGTGCCTCGAATCAATATGGTATGGGATAGTATACCAGCACAATTGGCAAAGGAAAATAAGAAATTCGTGTATGGTGCTGTAAAGAAAAGTTCGCGTGCTTCTGATTTTGAACTCGCTATACAGTGGCTTATCGATGCGGGATTGGCATATAAAGTTAAGCGTGCGAATAGTCCTCAGATGCCTTTGAAGTTTTATGAAGACATGAATGCATTTAAGTTGTTTATGCTTGATGTTGGATTGATGGGAGCCATGTCGGATACTACGGCTGAGGCTATGCTTGTAGATAATCGCGTGTTTTCTGAATATAAAGGTGCTTTTACAGAATTGTACGTGTTTACGCAATTGCAGACTCTTGGTATTCCTATATATTATCATAGTGTTGACAACTCTACTATCGAAATTGATTTTATCGTACAATTGGCCAATAGAATCGTGCCCATAGAGGTAAAAGCAGAAACCAATGTGAAAGCAAAGTCAATGCGTGTGTTTATTAGTAAACATCCCGAGTTGCAAGGCATAAGATTTTCGATGCTTCCTTATCAAAAGCAAGATTGGATGACCAATATCCCTCTATATGCTTGCTTGATGATAGATAAAGCTATGTAAAATCTGCTGATAGTGAGGAGAACGTAGTATTTTGATATGTCGCTTCCTCTCCATTCCTTGACGCTCGATTCTTTAGCCATCTTATCTTGGCGATTGCATTATCGATAGATTTATTACTGTAGCTTTCTCTAAAGAAAGTCTTCTTTTTCTCGTGGGCATGTGATAAGGAATTCACATCTTAATTTCGGATTTAGAATGGGCAAGCTAAATCCGAATTTAAATTTATTATTATTCAACGCAAGTGAGAACTTTGTTTTTCGCGTACAAAGTCATTTTTGGTAGTCTCTTTATCTTTGATTTGTGAAAAGAGTCTGGCTTATTCTTTGGGCATTTTGTAAGTATCTTTTTGTGCCCAGACGGGCGAAGCGCTTGCCGAATGATGAGTAGAGGGAAAGATGTGATTCTTACTTTTAAGAGGCGAAATATGCTCAGGCGAATTCGTCCGTATGGATTCACAAAGTATTCATTCCTCGTTCTTTAATTGCTCGAATTGTTCACTATTCGTTCATAAATAGTTTATTCGCAGACGTTGCTTTGCTTGCACGTACGTCTATAGCTCTTATAGACGTACGTGCAGAGATTGTCTGCACGTACGTTCATAGAAACTATGCACGTACGTTTATAGAAAGCATAGACGTACAGCGTGCAACTTTACGATTATCAACAGGATATGTTGAGACGGATTGAGAGAGCATGGTGCTCTCTGCGATCTGTCATGGTGCAGATGCCTACAGGTACGGGAAAAACGTATCTGACGGCTTGCTGTGTCCGTGAGTGGTTGAAACAGCATGGAGGTGAAGCGTGGATCGTAGCCCACCGGAGAGAGTTGGTGTCGCAGATTCAAGGTTCATTGGAAGGTGCATTGCGGAGCGACGAAGGCAAAACAGAAGAAGCGCTCTCGCTGGACATAGGCAAGCGCATTCGAACTATGTCGATACAGTGGCTCTCGCGTCATTATGCTGAGATGGAGACGAAGCCCTGTCTGCTTGTGATAGATGAGGCTCATCATGCACTGGCGAAGACTTATAAGGCGGTGATAGATGCCTATCCCGATGCAAAAGTGTTGGGCGTTACGGCCACGCCTTGCCGACTGACGAGGCATGGCTTTACCGACCTGTTTGATACCTTGCTGCAGTCGTGGCAGTACGAACGATTTATTGCGGAGGGACGATTGTCGCTCTACGACTATATGTCGGTGAGGGCTGATAGCGAATCGCAGCGAACGGTGAATGGACTTACTAAGCGGGGCGCGGATGGCGATTTCTCTCTAAAGGAGATGAGCGAAAAACTTGATGTGCACCCGAGTATATCGCGACTATACGATACGGTGAAGCGATATGCTGATGGGAAGAAAGGCATTACTTTTGCCATCGACATCAAGCATGCAGAACACATTGCTGCGCACTATCGGTCGCATGGCATCTGTGCTATAGCGATCAGTTCGAAGACGAATGCTGAGGAGCGCTGTCAGCTGATTGAGAATTTTCGGCGCGGAGAGATCCAAGTTCTGGTCAATGTTGACTTGTTTGGCGAGGGCTTTGATTGTCCCGACGTAGAGTTTATACAGTTGGCTCGACCTACGCTCTCTTTGGCAAAGTATCTACAGCAGGTGGGGCGCGGAATGCGCGTATATGAGGGAAAGAAGTATTGCTTGATTCTTGACAATGTGGGGTCTTATCGACTCTTTGGCTTGCCCTCAGACGATAGAGATTGGCAAGCTATGTTTGAAGGGAGGATAGCAGGAAAGGGCGTTTTAGGACGAGAAGCCGAATTGGCGACCATGGCCTTTGATGCGAAGCGTGAGTGTACGAGATCGACAACGGCCGATGTCGCGACGGAGATGGTCGTGGTGATGACGCACGATGGACTACGCTCTGACTTGAATGATGCATATGGCTATCGCATTACATCGGGCGAGGACGGACTGATGGGCGTAATCGATAGTGAGGGTAGGGAAGTGATACCTTCTATATATAATAAGGTAGAACTCTGTCCTTATGGATTTGCTCGACTTCAATCTCGGCGTAAAGTAGATCGTATGCAGCCCTGGATTGACCTGCAGAATGGGGTGAGATTTACGGCAAGACCCAGAATAGAAAATCATGGAGAATGGTCTTTCTCTACCATAGATGGTGTGCGATTCTATCCAAGGCTTCGAACGCGGATGATGGACGAACGCAGCTATGTGACAATCGATGCCTTGCAGTATGGGCTAGAGGATGGATTGCGCTGGAGCGTGTACTTCATTCCGCCCACTCAGCCTCGACGGCTCTTCATGGTTCGTGATGAGATGGATCAGAAACAACTCTTTGAAGATGAATCGCACTCCTATTATATAAAGGAGTGGCTTTCGCCCGCACTTAAGTCTACCACCCTGGAAGCGTGGAGGCGAGAGAAGCGTAGGTGGAAACGGATGGTGGAGCAATTTAATCAGCGTGTAGAAGAACGGAAGAAGAACAGACGCTTCTCGTATCCACTTAGAGCTGATACGAGTCAGGGCTACAGGCTCTGTGATTATCAAGAACGCACGATGGACATACGCATTGCTCGCACGGAAAGAGGCTTGTATAGTGCAATGGCATACGACGGTCTGCACCGGAAATGGCAGGCAAAGGGCTGCTATACTGCAATCTCTCGTGCTGCTTACGGCATTCGTGTGGTAAGAGATGATCGTGGTAAATACTTGCTTCGTACGTGGCGTTTCGACCGCTTTAGTAAGACTGCTGACCCCGCATTTGATTTTGCAGAGTTGCTCGACGATGCTTACCTGCACGTGAGCGAAGGAGGGCAAGATTACTATGTAGATGTGGAGAGCAAGGTGCGTTTCGATCATAAACCCGAATTGGTGAGAATCGGCTGCGTGGTATTTCAGCGGGATGGCGATTTGTATTTCCCCTTTGATGCTCGGCTGGATGGAAGGATAGCTTATCGACGTGGAGAAATTTGTGGCGATGCGAATGTCTGCTTCTTGGGCAAGCATTGGGCTGTAGTGAAGGATGATGATTCGCTCTATGCTGTTCGTCAGCGTTACTGCGATGGCAAACGATTCATCGTGAGCAAGTGGAATGCCGACTCGACATTTGAAGGGCAGTATCTTCTCAGTTATGATGGAAAGCATCCTGTGAAACTAAGGGCGCTGTCGAAGCAAACTTATATGACCGATGCTATAGCGCGATGATTGCGCTATATGCAGAAACGACAAAAGTGTTCAAGATTAAGCACGATGATATGTGCTGTCTTGAACACTTTTGTCGTTTCTGCGTTGGGGAGGGGAATACCCTACGTTGGAGAAGAACGTGCCTTTAATGCTTCTTTACGAGGCAAGCATCGAGAAGTGTTTCGATGGCTTCGCGATCCATGTTCTGTCCGATGAATACGAGCTTTTGCATGCGGTCGCCGTATTGCTCGTCCCAATCGCGTTCTACTTGTGGATTTTGCTTCTTGAATTGTGCTAATTCATCAGCGGGCATGGTGGCATACCACTGACCTGCTTGGCTGAGTGAGACTTGCTTGCCCGCTTGCTCAAATACGTAGCACATGTCGGGCTCAGAGTCGAAGTAGCACATACCTTTGCAGCGGATTACGCTCTTGGGGAAGAGTCGCGCTACAAACTGATCGAACTCTACCATGCTGAATGGTTCGCGGCGTTGGTACACGAAGGTACCGATGCCATACTCCAAGGCTTCGCCCTCTTCTTCATTCTCAAGTCCGTGGCAGTGGTCGTGATGATGGTGGTGGTGATGGCCGTGTTCGTCGTGGTGATCATGATGGTCGTGGTCATCGTGATCGTCATGATCGTGTTCATGGTCGTGATCTTCTTCGTTCGATCCTTCCACTTCAGCTACCCAACGGGCAGAGGTGGCTACGGTCTCGAAGTCGAAGCCATGGCAGTTGATGAGTTTCTCAAGGGGCACGTCGCAATAGTCGCACGTGATGATTTCTGCCTTAGGCTGAAGCTCACGCAGAATGGCCTTGATGTGTTCCAACTCCTCGGGAGTTACCTCAGAAGCTTTGTTGAGGAGAATCATGTTGCAGAACTCCACTTGTTGGATGACGAGGCTTGCAAGGTCGTCTTCTGCCATATCCTTCTTATAAAGGTCTTGTCCGCCTGCAAACTCATCGCGCAAGCGAAGGGCGTCTACCACCGTCACGATAGAGTCGAGGCGTGCCACACCCTTTGTGGCGAGGTTGGGGTAGAGCGTGGGGTAGGCGTCAATCGTCTGAGCGATAGGAGCGGGCTCGCAGATACCGCTGGCCTCTATGACGATGTAGTCAAACTGCTGTTGGCTCACGAGGTCGCTGAGCTGCTGTACCAAGTCCATCTTGAGCGTGCAGCAGATGCAGCCGTTTTGCAAGGGTACGAGGCTATCATCGTTTTGTCCTACAATGCCGCCTTGAGCGATGAGACTCGCATCGATATTCACTTCGCCTATGTCATTGACGATAACGGCAAAGCGTATGCCTTTCTGATTGGAGAGTATACGATTGAGCAGAGTAGTCTTTCCGCTGCCTAAGTAGCCGGTAAGCAGCAGGACCGGTGTAGTAGATTGTGACATGACTTAAATCATTGAATATTCTTACGCGAAGTTACTACAAAACGTCGTAAATCGGAAGAAAAACCGCGGTTTATCTCTCTCCGCCACAAATAGATGGGCGTGCGAGTACGTGGTATAAATAGTTTTTTGTACTTTTGCATCGCACAAATTGAAAGGTTTTGAGCAATCTTGTGCATCTCTTCATAGATTCAACAATATCTCTTACTATATAAATAAGTATATGACAAAGCGTAAGATTCAATTCAGTCTTGTCTATCGCGACATGTTCCAGAGCAGCGGTAAGTTTCAGCCGCGCAAGGATCAGCTGGAGCGCATAGCACCTGTTATCATAAAGATGGGATGCTTCGCCCGAGTAGAAACCAATGGTGGTGCCTTCGAACAGGTGAACCTCCTCTACGGCGAAAACCCTAACAAGGCCGTTCGTGCCTTTACAAAGCCCTTCAACGAAGTGGGCATCAAGACCCACATGCTTGATCGTGGCTTGAATGCATTGCGTATGTTCCCCGTGCCTGCCGACGTGCGTAAACTCATGTACAAGGTGAAGCACGCTCAGGGTGTAGACATCACTCGCATCTTCTGCGGACTGAACGATGTGCGCAATATTATCCCCTCTATTCATTATGCCCTTGAAGCAGGCATGACGCCTCAAGCTACGCTTTGTATCACCAACTCTCCTATCCACACAGCAGAATATTATGCCAAAATAGCAGATCAGCTCATTGAGGCTGGTGCACCCGAAATCTGCTTGAAGGATATGGCTGGTATCGGTCAGCCTGCTATGCTCGGTAAGCTCACCAAGATGATCAAGGACAAACATCCCGAAGTGATCATCGAGTACCACGGCCACTCAGGTCCTGGTCTCTCTATGGCTTCTATCTTGGAAGTATGCCGCAATGGTGCTGACGTGATTGATACTGCTATCGAGCCTCTTTCATGGGGTAAGGTTCATCCCGACGTGATCTCTGTACAGTCTATGTTGAAGCATGCTGGTTTCGACGTGCCCGAGATCAATATGGACGCTTATATGGAAGCTCGCAAACTCACACAAGAGTTTATCGACGATTTCTTGGGCTACTTCATGAATCCTGCCAACAAGCTTATGTCGTCGCTCCTTCTCGGTTGCGGTCTGCCTGGTGGTATGATGGGATCGATGATGGCCGACCTCACGGGTGTGATGGGCGCTATCAATAGCAATCGCAAGGCTAAGGGCGAACATGAACTCTCTGAGGATGAACTCCTCGTGAAGCTCTTCAACGAAGTGGCTTATGTATGGCCTCGCGTGGGTTATCCTCCCTTGGTAACTCCGTTCTCTCAGTATGTGAAGAATATTGCCTTGATGAACCTTCTCACCGAGTCAATGGGTAAGCCCCGTTACTCTATGATGGACAACTCTATCTGGGGTATGATTCTTGGTAAGAGTGGTCGTCTGCCTGGCGAAGTGGCTCCCGAAATCAAGGAATTGGCTAAGGAGAAGGGCTTCGAATTTACCGATGCAGATCCTCAGAGCTACTATCCCGACGATCTCGCTCGCTTCGAGAAGGAAATGGAAGAAAATGGCTGGGATCGTGGTGAAGACGACGAAGAACTCTTCGAGTTTGCTATGCATGAGACTCAGTATCGTGACTACAAGAGCGGTGCTGCCAAGAAGCGTTTCCTCGCCGACCTCCAGGCTGCTAAGGATAAGGCTGGTGCCAGCGGCATGAGCATCGAAGAGGCTACTGCCTTTAAGCATGCTAAGGCCGATGCCATCGTTGCTCCCGAAAGCGGTACGATCCTCTGGGAAATTGGTGGTGATGGCGAATGCGTGAAAGCTATCGAGCCTTTCATCGGCAAGGAATATGCTGAAGGCGATCGCTTCTGCTACATCGAGAATACGCATGGTCAGATCGTTGAACTTCCCGCTGCTCTCGGTGGCAAGCTTGTCGAAATCAACGCTAAGCAAGGCGCTCGTGTCAACAAGGGCGACGTAATTGCTTACGTTCAGCGTGGAGAGTAAATTTCTTAGTTTTAAGTTTTGAGGTTATAAGGTTATAAAGTATCCATTGCTCTGTGTGAGGTTGACTTTATAACTGCGTTACTTAAAACTTCAATTCCTACATAAAAGAGCTGCTTCATGGTGTTGTATACATTGTGAAGCAGCTCTTTTTCTTTTCTCCTTTCGCTGGAATCTATTAGCTTTTATCTGTAATTTTTATGTTGCTCAGCATGCGATGTGTTAAACGGGGGGGGTATTTTTACTATAATTGTCTAATTGTGTTGTATGCTATAGATGAATTTATCTATATTTGCGCAGATAACTTAAACTTTAATCACTAATACAATTACAATTATGAGGAAATTTACTCTCATTTTCGCTTCGTTGCTTGCTTTTGTAGGAGTGGCGAAAGCACAGAATGTCTCGGAGGAATTGTACAAGACTACACCCGGTGTTGAAGTCAAGGCTTCCGAAACAGAAGGGGCACAGTATGTTTACTATCTTCGCAATTCAAAGTATTCATCGTTCCTGACGTTCAATGGAGCCTTGGGAAACATGACTACAGATGTTGCATCAGCTCAGAAGTATACCATTGTGGCTTCAACGAATGGTTATACTATTCATTGGGCAAATGCTGATGGTACAACGTCAAATACAAAAGTTCAGGCAGGTGGCCCTCCTAAAATCTGGGCAACTGAAAATAATGCTTCAGGCTCTTATGATTTTACCTTTGAGAAGGTTGGTACTGCAGAAGATGCCGCTTATCTTTTGAAGGCTGTCAATAAGAGTGGTCGTGATCTGAAAGCACCGAGCGCTTCTGATGCCTCTGGTTCAGGATACTATGGCACAGCTTCTGCAAGTAACACTGAGTATGTATGGCAATTCATCCCCGCCAACGACGCCGCCAAGGAAGCTGCAGGTTGGCCTAAGGTGAAAATGCTTGCAGGTGATGCCACTCATGGTAATCTGACAACCTTTAGCAGTACGAAGCCGGTGGTATGCCCAGATGATTATCAAGTGTTTACAGCAACGTATGCAGACAATACTTTAAGCTTGGAAGAGGTTGCTGATCGCGTGATTCCTGCCAATACAGGCGTAATCGTTAAGGGGGCTGAAGGCTCATTCTTCATGGTGCCTAATGCTACAGAAAATACGCTTACTTCTGCTCTTATTGCTACTGGTGCAGAGGGCAAGACCGTTGCAGAGGACGAAACTATCTTTGGTCTTGGTTTGCAAGATGCTACGCTTGGCTTCTATAAGGTAAAGGAAAGTACCACGATTGGCGCTGGTAAAGCATATTTCCAAGCTACTGGAAGTGAAGGATCTGCTATCTCGCTCAGTTTTGGAGGCGCAACTACTGGTATCCATGCAGCAACTATTGCAGCAGAAAGCAATGCCCCCGTATTTGATCTCAGCGGACGTCGCGTGCAGAAAGCTGTAAAGGGTGGTATCTATATCCAGAATGGCAAAAAGTTCGTAAAGTAATCTAACTCCTAAAACTCGTAATGCAATGAAGAAAACATATATAGCTCCTCAGTCTACCGTGGTGAATCTCTTCGTAGAAGAAGCCTTGCTTTCTGCCTCAAAGGAACTCAACGTAGACGAATCAAAGACTATCGAAGGCAGTGACGCTCGATCTGCCGGCTTTGAATGGTCTGATACTTCTTGGGATGAAGAATAAGACTTCCCTCCTTTCATACTTAGGTTAAAATAGATGAAGCGCGCATTGCCGAAGGGCGATGCGCGCTTTTGTAGGGGGGGGAAGTAGTGGGTATAGTAGTTATAGTGGTTCTAGTAGTTCTAGTTATTCTAGGAATACTAGTATCACTAGAACCACTAGAACTACTAGAATAACTAGACAACTATCTTTCAATAGAAAATCAGCCCCCCCCCTGAAAGCTTAAGCTTTATCCTCCTTAAGCTCATGCAGCTCCTCTTTTAGCTTCTCAATTTCTTCTAACTGTTGGTAGTATGCCTTGAGTGCGCGCGTCTTTAGATCCTCGTATGCCGATCGCCACTTATGAGCATCTGCTATAGCTACTGAGAGCGCTTGTTTAAGCTGCGGGTTCTCAGCTTCGAGTTGCTTAATTCTTTCATCTTGCTCTTGTCGATACTGCGTGCGAGCGCGATGCATACGCTCTTTAATACCACCTTCTGTCACGAATTCTTTGTCTAAATGTTTGAGAAAGGAAACCATCATCTTGTCGATGATGTGACAAAGCGTTATAGCATAGTTGCACATCTGCTCATCGTCCCATTGAGCGAATAAAGATTCATATTCTGGTAAGTCGTTGTGCTTGCGACAATAATTAAGCATATCAGAATAGCGTTCTTCTCCCTGTTGAAAGAATGCTAAGTGGCGTGATTTGAGATAATCTCCAAAATCTTCACGAAGTTCTTTAAGCGAAGCACGAGCTACATTTAAGAGCTTGAGTTGCATTTCTGTGGAGGTGACTCCATCGGCAAAACCTTCCACGATGTTTTGCTTGCATGAACGAGCAGCTTGGATCATCTGATCGCGTGTACGGTCTTTGTAAAGGTGTATATAGCGATTGCAGAATTCAAATGTGAGTTGATACACCACATCTGATTTTCGATAGAAGAATAAGCTACTTAAATCTATCGATTTCCCAAGTACAGAAACCGAAGGTTTTAAAGGTTGATTCATGGGAGATGTTGGGCAAAGGTTGATTGTTATGAAAAGATTGAAAAAGATTCTATAAGAGATGAGGTTATGATTGTTTCCCTCCTTCACATCTCCTTCACACCTTCCTCATCGCCTCCCAGAGTGGATTTGAGGCGGGATAGGGTGCAGTCACAGAGATGAGCTTATGGCTTACGGGGTGTTCAAATTCGATGTGGCGGGCATGAAGGCAGATAGAACCATCGGGATTGGAACGGGGAGCACCATACTTCAAGTCGCCCTTGATTACGCAGTGCATAGCTGCCAATTGACAGCGTATCTGGTGGTGACGACCAGTGTGGAGATTTACTTCGAGAAGGAAGTAACGATCGGAGGTGCCTATTAGCTGGTAGTCGAGAATGGCCTTCTTCGATCCGGGCACTTCTCGCTGGTGAGCGTAGGCCTTGTTTTGTTTCTCGTTGCGTGTGAGCCAATTCGTAAGTGTACCTTGAGGCGCGGCGGGGCGAGCACAGACGATGGCATGATACGTCTTCTTAATCTTTCCGCCTTCGCGAAACATTTGATTGAGTCTTGTAAGCGCTTTGCTTGTACGGGCAAAGACCACAATGCCGCTCACGGGGCGATCCAGTCGATGCACGATACCAAGGAATACTTCGCCAGGCTTATTGTATTTCTCTTTGATATAAGCTTTCACCTCGTCGGCCAGGGTGCGATCGCCCGTTTTGTCGCCTTGTACTATTTCGCCGGCTTCTTTGTTTACGATGATGATGTGATTGTCTTCGTATAAGGGGTGCATGGGGTGGGGTGGGTTTTAAGGTTATGAGGTTATAATGTCACTTTTGTTTTCGGTCTTTTGTTACGTAGCTTTTTATGCTATGCGATCTTTATTCGAAGTTTTTCGCTTGCAGTCTTTTGTTACGCATAAGTAACGTTACAACCTTATAACTCTCAACTAAAAATCTAAACTAAATGAAAGCCCCTCCCCTTGTTCCGCGTGAGGGAATACGAAGGGAGGGACTTCTCTTGTACTTAGCTAACCAATCTGAGAGGGCGTTCTCGCTTTCAGAATAGTAAGCCCGTTGTTGAGGGGAATTACATGTTCATACCACCATCTACCTGGATCACCTGACCGCTAACATAGCTTGACATGTCAGAGGCGAGGAAGGTAGCCACGTTGGCGATATCTTCGGGCTGTCCACCGCGACGGAGGGGAATAGCCTTCATCCATTCCTTGCGAACGTCTTCGCTGAGTTGAGCAGTCATAGCAGTCTCAATGAAGCCCGGAGCAATAGCGTTGGCACGGATGCCACGGCTACCCATTTCCTGAGCTACGCTCTTAGCCAATGCAATGAGGCCAGCCTTAGAAGCAGCGTAGTTAGACTGTCCGGCGTTGCCGTGAACGCCTACTACAGAAGCCATGTTGATGATAGAGCCCTTGCGCTGACGCATCATGATAGGAGTGCAAGCGTGAACGAAGTTGAAAGCCGACTTCAAGTTGACAGCGATTACGGCGTCCCACTGCTGTTCGGTCATACGGATCATAAGACCATCCTTAGTGATACCAGCGTTGTTGACCAAGATATCGATAGAACCGAAGTCTTCGTGAATCTTCTTAACCACCTCAGCGGTTTCTTCGAAGTTGGCAGCGTTAGAAGCGTAAGCCAAGCACTTCACGCCCTTAGCTTCAATCTCTTTGCGAGTAGCTTCGCCGTTTTCGTCAATCTTCAAGTCAGTGAAAGCGATGTTTGCACCTTCTTCAGCAAATTTCAGTGCGATAGCTTTACCGATACCACGGGCAGCACCCGTAATCAATGCAGTCTTACCTGTTAAAAGTCCCATTTGAATTGAGTATTTTGTTAGGTCAAGCCAGTGTGTTTGCTCTTTAAGTAAGAGAATAACTTGCTTGACGATTTGTTATGAATTTCAAAGTTTTACTCTACAGCTGGAGGCATGTTGAGCACGCGGAGGATGATGCCCTTGACGATGGGGTAAGTCTCGTCTTCTGTGAGTCCTTCGCCCAATCGGTCGTAGATATAGGGCACTTCAAGTCCCTTTACAGAATAGTGGATAATGTCAGACATCAGTCCTACATTGTCAATGCGGAAGCGCCCTTTGTCAACTCCCTCTTGAAGCACCTGCGTCAGTATGCGGTGTTCTTCCTCATCGAAGGCTTTGCGCACCTTTTCTACCATCCAGATGTTGCGGAAGAACTCAGCACGCAGGGTACCATTCCTTGCTACTGTTTCCTTGATAATGCTCAAGTGAGAGTAGATGAGAGTGAAGATCTTCTCTTCGGGCTCCACGTTCATGCTCAGCACTTCGTCCATCTTTTCTGAAAGTCGTTCCAGTTCTTCTTCGATGACGGCGTAGTAGATCTCCTCCTTGCTTCTGAAGTAGGTGTACAAAGTGCGTCGTCCGCGTCCGGAGGCTGCCGCTATATCATTCATTGTGGTGGCTTCCAGACCTTTATGTGCGAATAACTCGCGTGCCACTTCAAGCAGCTTTTGTCTTGTTTTTGTGATGGACATAAGAAATGTTTTGCTCTGTTATTAAGCACACTTTTGCTTTCAGTGTGCAAACTTACGCATTTTCTTTTGAATAATCCCACTCTGAATAGGGAAAAATGTTTTGCGCTTATATGATTGCTCATTTGCTTTTTGCGTCATTTATGGTATGTAAGTACTTGTGTGCACGCGTATGCATCAAAACATGGGTGTTAGATGCACTCAAATTAGTGGCAGTCCGCGTAAAAATTAGTGGTAGTCCGCGTAAAAATTAGTGGTAGTCCGCGTAAAAATTAGTTGTGGTCCGTGTAAAAATTAGTGGTAGGTCGCGTCTTTAGTACTTGAACCTTCTGTATTTGGCTATCAAAGGCCTATAATTCGGGGAATTTATGTAAATTTGCAATATGAAGAAAAAGAAAGCTTTGAAATGGTTGGGTGTGATCATAGCATCGCCTGTGGTGCTCTTCCTCCTGCTCGCCATTTTGATCTATATACCTCCCGTGCAAAACTTTGTGGTTCACAAGGTTGCAGCAGCTATGTCCGAACGAATGGGGATGACGTTTAGCATAGAGAAAGTGCGTCTGGCCTTTCCGCTCGACCTTTCTCTTCATAAGGTGATGGCTGTGGAGCGTGGAGATACGTTGCTCGATGCGCAACACTTGCGACTCAATGTGCGACTTATGCCCCTCTTCGAAGGGCGTGCTGACGTGGATGGGCTGGAACTCTATGGCGTGAAGCTCGATACGAAGAGTTATATCTCTGATACTCATGTGAAGGGGCATGCAGAAGAGCTCGTGGCTGCATCGCACGGCGTGGATTGGGAGAAGGAATTGGTACAGCTCGATCGCGTAAGACTGCGTAATGCAGACTTCTGCGTAACGCTGAGTGATACGGCTAAGAAAGATACGACGAAGAGTCAGGCCCATTGGAACATAGAAGTGGCTCGAGCAGATATAGCCAATTCAAGAGTGAAACTCGTGATGCTAGGTGATTCGATGCGCATCGATGCGCGAGTGGGTACATTGGCGCTAAGAAAGGGAATGTTCGACACAGGTAAGAATTATTACGCTGTCAAGCAACTCTTAGTGCGCGGTACAGATGTGCGCTACGATATACCCTACGAACGTCCCATGCGTGGTTTGGATTATAACCATTTAGGGCTGACCGATATCTCTTTCAAACTCGACACGCTGAGTTACGATGCTGATGGCGTGTTGCGAGCAGGATTAACCAATTTGGCGTTAAAGGAGCGCTGTGGATTGCAAGTGAAGCAACTCAGTGGTGGTGTGTATATGGACTCTACGCAACTCCGCGTTCCTGCTGTGAGATTGCGTACCACTAATTCACGATTAGATGCCGATGTAGCGTTTGATTTTCGTTCATTCTCAGCTGGAAAAGGTGGACATTGTAAAGCAATCATTGATGCAGAATTGGGCTATGCCGATGTGATGACATTGGCACAAGGGTATGTAGATCGTTCGCTGCTAAGGAATCTTCCTCGCAAGCCCATCTTGCTCAAAGGAGAAGTAGTAGGCAATATAGACCATCTGCGACTGCCTTCGTTCTCGCTGAGCATACCACAGGTAGCAAGGTTGAATGCCAATGGTTATGTAGATCAAGTGCTGAAAAACTGGCGTAAGGGACGTTTTAACTTCAACCTGCGCACACAGAATTTGACGGTTGTGCGCCGTATGTTACCCCGTTCGCTGACGCAAAGCATACAAGTGCCCGATCGCATACAGACCGACGGGTGGGTGGCATTTCGCGGAGATACCTACGATACGCAACTGAAAGCACGCGTCGGCGGTGGAAGCTTAGCTGCAAAGGCACACGCTAATCTGCGAACTGAGTCCTATCAGTTGGCAGCAACGGCCCATGCTTTCCCTGTGGCAACAATCGTCAAAGGTATGCCAGTTAGCCCATTTACAGGATGCATGCGTGCTTCGGGTAGAGGATTTGACGTGTTGTCGTCACGCTCCACTCTTACTGCCGATGCACGAGTGGATCGCCTATCATATAGCGGCTACGATTTGAGCGGCATACGGCTTGATGCTCATCTGCAGGGCGGAAGGGCAAAAGCTCGGTTTGTAGCTCGCAATCCGCTGATTAATGCCGATGGCAATTTGGAAGCTGTGCTCGGGCGTGGTGGCTACGACGTAGCGCTCAAGGCCAGTCTGCCAGAACTTGACCTGCTCAAGTTGGGCTTGACCAAAGATACGCTAACCTTTGGTACGGACATTGAAATCAAGGCCACAGCCAATAAGGCTTTTACAGCCTATAGCGTAAATGGCATGGTGCTAAATAATCGATTCACTACATCGCGTATGAGCACCATGGCCAAGGATATCTTCTTCGACTTTGCTACCAATCACGATACCACGACCGCCTTCGCTTCGGCAGGTGATCTGCAACTCAAACTCGGTGCGGGAGGTAATGTGGATCGACTCACCAAAGAGGCAAGTCGATTCGCTACAGAACTGGGTAAGCAACTGAAGCAGTATAAGCTTGATCAAAATAAGCTCAAAGCAATGCTTCCCTCCATGGATCTATATCTCAGTGCTGGGCGCGATAATCCCGTTTACAACATAGCTCGACTGAAAGGTTACTCCTTCTCTTCTGCCTATCTGAACCTTCAGACTAATCCACACGAGGGAATGCTTGGTGATATGCGCGTAGGAGCGATGAATGTCGGTGCACTCTTGCTCGATACCATTGATACGCATATCTTCCAGGATTCAACGGGTGTACAGCTTCGCGGTATGGTGAAAAATAATAAGAAGAATCCCAATCCGCTCGAAGTAAAACTGAAATCATACCTCATGCAGTCGGGGGCAGGCGTAGAACTGACCTACTACGACAGTGATGGAGAGCGAGGCGTGGACATTGGCTTGCAAGCCATGCTGCAAGATAAGGGCGTGAATGTTCATCTCTATCCGCAGCATCCCGTGATAGCTTACCGAGGTTTTACGGTGAATAAAGACAACTATATCTTCTTAGGCAATGATAAGAGCATCCGTGCCAACGTAGATCTCTTGGCAGATGACGGTACGGGACTAAAGATCTATGGCGAGCCAAAGGATTCTGCCAACGATGTGACGGTGAGCGTCAATCAGCTCAATCTGACCGAACTCTCGTCGGTACTTCCCTATATGCCCAAAATCGGCGGTATGCTTAGTGGTGATATCCATGTGACGCAGAGCATGCTGTCTGATAAGCAACTCTCTGCCATGGCTTCGCTCTCTGCCGAAGGGTTTAAATACGAAGACATGCCTTTAGGCAACGTGGGCATTGACGCAATCTATCTGCCTAAGACGGGTGGAGAACATCATGCTTCGGCATTTATTAGTTCGAATGGCGAAGAGGTGCTTGCTTGCAATGGTACTTATTATGATCGAAACGGAGGAGTATTTGAAGGCGATGCTCAACTTCACGACTTCCCATTGCAGATGCTCAATGGCTTTATGGCAGGAACCGATGTGGCAATGAAGGGAATCGCAGGCGGCGACCTCAAGGTGAAGGGTTCGCTGGACAAGCCCATTGTCAATGGTACGCTCGACTTGGATTCGGCTCATGTATACTCCGACGTATATGGATTTGATTTCCGCACGGATGAACGTGCTGTAGAGATCGACAATAGTCGCATACTCTTCAACGACTACAATCTGTACTCTACGGGTAAAGAACCATTGGTGCTCAACGGCGTGTTTGATATGAGCGACTTCAGCCGAATGCGTATGGACTTCCGCATGAAGGCACAAAACTTCGAACTTATCAATACGCGTAAGAAAGCACAGTCAATGCTCTTCGGCAAGGTGTATGCCGACTATCAAGGCACGCTCAAGGGTACTACGGATAATCTCTCTATCCGTGGCAAACTCAATGTGTTGGAGCGTACAGACGTGACTTACATACTCAAAGACTCACCACTGTCGGTCGACGATCGTTTGCACGACCTCGTACAGTTCACCAACTTTGCCGATACCACATCGACCGAAGAACAGAAGAAGGCTATCGATGGCGGAGTGGATATCACGCTGGGTATAGGCATCAGCGATGCAGCGCAGTTTCACTGCAACTTGAGCGAGGATGGGCAAAGCTACGTCAACCTTGAGGGTGGTGGCGACCTAACCTTGCGCATGACGCAACAGGGCGATATGCGTATGACGGGACGCTTCACGGTGAATAGTGGGCAGATGAAATATCAACTTCCCGTAATTCCGCTCAAGACCTTCCAACTGGAACAAGGATCGTATGTAGAGTTTACGGGCGATGTGATGAATCCTACGCTCAACATTACGGCAAAGGAACGTACGAAGGCTGTGGTGACAGAAGATGACCGACAGCGCTCCGTGAGTTTTGACGTAGGCGTGAAACTTACCAAGCCGCTCAACGATATGGGGCTTGAGTTTACTATCGAAGCACCAGAAGACTTGAACGTGCAGAATCAACTCGCCTCCATGTCGGCAGAGCAGCGTGGCAAAGCGGCTGTGACGATGATGGCCACGGGTATGTATATGACCGATGAAAGCATGATGTCGGGCTCAGGGTTTAAGGCTAACAATGCCCTCAATGCATTCCTGCAAAGCGAAATACAAAACATAGCTGGGTCGGCACTTAAGACCATCGATATCAACCTTGGTGTAGAAAGTGGTACCTCTCAGACGGGAACAGCCACTACAGATTATTCCTTCCAGTTTGCGAAACGCTTCTGGGGTAATCGCATCAGTGTGATTGTAGGTGGAAAAGTGTCGACGGGAGCCGATGCTACCAATTCCGCAGAGAGCTTTATCAACAATGTGTCGGTGGAATATCGTCTTGATCAAGGTGCCACACGCTATGTGAAAGTGTTCTACGATCGAGATACGCAAGATCCACTTGAAGGCCAGTTGACCAAGACGGGGGCGGGTCTTGTGCTTCGCCGCAAGACCGACCGCTTAGGCGAACTTTTCATCTTTAAAAAGAAAAAGGCGAAAGAGTAAGAATATTCAAGATCGCTAAGCTTTTGGGCTCGGGGTGTAATTGGTTCTCGCTTAGTTCTGTGGGCGACGCGTCTCGCGTCGGCGTAATCAGAATGGTGAGATGCCGACGCGAGACGCGTCGCCCACAGAACTGATTAGAATCGTCACTTGAGCTCCTTCAAAACTAAAAACATCAGAATCATGCGAGTCTTTACTCCTTATATAATCCTATGTCTGCTGGCAACCTTATTGCTGTCGGCATGTTCCACTACGCGTTCGCTGCCCGATGACGAACAGCTCTATACCGGCATTGCAAAGATAGCCTATGCGGACGATCCTGCACTGATGCGCAAGAAGGGCGGCCGCGATTCTGTGGGTGTAATCACTGCTGTGGCAGATGCCGTCACGAAGGTAAACGACGTGATAGAAGGCAAAAGTACGCTGGCAGATGCAGCCGGACTACTCACTAAGGACAAGCGCACGCTGACTAAGGAGGAACGCAAGGCGCAGAAGCAAGCACAAGAGCAGAGCGAAAAAGACTTTGCTACAGCCAAGGAAGAGGTAGAGGCTGTATTGGCCTATCCTCCCAATAACTCCATATTTGGTTCTTCCACAATGAGTTGGCCGTGGAAGATCGGACTCTGGGTGCACAACGGGCTGTATGACGCAAAGGGGGCGGTGGGCAAATGGGTCTACAAGACCTTTGGCACAGAACCCGTGCTGATAAGCCAAGTAAGTCCGGAGATGCGCGCCAAGGTGGCCACTAATACGCTTCATAACTATGGTTACTTCCATGGCAAGGTCGACTATAATGTGCTGACAGATAAACGCAATGCGAAGAAGGCTAAAGTGGCATATCAAGTGAAAGCAGGTCAGCTCTATCGGCTCGACTCCATTCGTTATATGGGATTCCCCGCACCGCAAGACAGTTTGCTGCGATTGTATCAAAGCGCACGCTTGCTGAAGAAAGGCGATGCATTTAGCGTGGTGAACCTCTCGGGTGAACAGACACGTATAGAAAACCTCATGCGCAACAATGGTTACTACTATTATAATGCCAACTATACCACGTTTCGCGCAGATACCTTGCAACGCAAGAACTATGTGCAACTGCAAGTGATCCCAGTGGCCGACAAACCCGTAAAGGCAGATCATCCATGGTATATCGGACGGGCTGTCATCAACATACGTAGTCATGATACCGATGTGCTCAACAATCATATAGAGCGTCGCAACTTTACCTACAACTTTTCAGGTGAGAAGATGCCCCTTAGAGCAAGTATGTGGCGCCATGCCATCGTGCATCGTCATGGCGAACTCTATCGGTTGGATCATCAGAAGACTACGCTTGAAAAGTTAGGACAAATGGGCGTGTTGAGTCAGATAGACGTCAACTATGTGCCGCGAGATACAACCGCTGCCTGTGATACGCTCGACCTTGTGATATCCGCCGTGATGGACAAACTGTATGACTCCACTTTTGAAATGAATGCTACGATGAAGAGCAATCAGCAGGTGGGACCAGGCATATCGTATGAATTGGCGAAACGCAATGCCTTCCGCGGTGGTGAAAAAGTGTCGTTTAAGATATTCGGTTCTTATGAATGGCAGACGGGAAACAGCACAGGAGGGCGCAACTCATTGCTCAACTCTTATGAACTCGGCACACAGTTGGCATTTAAGTTCCCACGCTTTGTGCTTCCCGGTGTGAGTCGCCGACGAATGCGTTTCCCCGCTTCTACACAGTTTGCGCTCGATGCCGATTGGAAAAATCGTTCTAAGTTCTTCAATATGGTCAGCATGGGACTTAGCGTAAACTACCATTGGTATCGTAGAGAAACCGCGCAACATGACTTGACGCTGTTCAGTCTCGACTTTGATAAACTCAATCATACCACACAGACTTTCGACTCGATTATGAACGCCAATCCTGCGCTCTACGTTTCGATGCGCAATCAGTTTGTACCCTCGCTCAGCTACACCTTTACTTATCAGAGCCGTAGCTGGCGTCAACGCCCGTGGTGGGTACAATTGTCTGTGAAGGAAGCGGGCAACTTTACTTCTGCTTGCTATGCTATAGCCGGTCAGAAGTTTAATAAGCAATATAAAGAACTCTTTGGCAATCCTTTTGCACAGTATATTAAGTTTACGGCAGAAGTACATAAGCAGATCAAGTTTACTAAAGATATCAACCTCGCCACACGTATATTCGGCGGTGTGATTTATAGTTATGGCAATAGCAACTCTGCACCTTATTCCGACCAATTCTACGTGGGCGGTGCCAATAGCATACGAGCATTTACGGTAAGAACATTGGGACCCGGCTCTTATCGTCCAGAAAACTCGAAGTATTCCTATATGGACCAGACGGGCGATGTGAAGCTTGAGGCTAATGCCGAACTGCGTGCCCGCCTGTTTGGCGACCTGCATGGAGCCGTGTTCTTGGATGCTGGCAATGTATGGACGCTTCGCAATGATCCGAAGCGACCAGGAGCACAACTCACGGCTTCGACACTCAAAAACATAGCATTGGGAACGGGTCTGGGCTTGCGCTATGACTTAACGTTCTTAGTGCTACGCTTCGATGTGGGTGTGGCTCTGCATGCACCTTATCAAACGGCAAAGTCGGGCTTCTATAATATAGAGCGCTTCAAGGATGGGCTTGGACTGCACTTTGCCATTGGCTACCCGTTCTGATGATATTTCATCCGGCTCTTGCTTAGAGTACAGGATGATCGAAATACATACTACTAAACTTACAACTTCTAAAACGCACAACTCGAAAGAGAATTGCATTCCTATAGATGACTCCATTACTCGACATACAGCACCTCACGAAACGCTTCGGCGCTTTGGAATTGTTCAACGATATTAGTTTCTCCATCGCCGATGGACAAAAGGTTGGGCTTATAGCCCACAATGGCGCAGGAAAAAGCACATTGCTCAATATCTTGGCAGGGAAAGAAGACTACGATGGTGGCGATATTATTACTCGTCGCGATGCACAAATCGCTATCTTGGAGCAGGCTCCCGTGTTTCAACCCGGAACAACCGTAATAGATGCTTGCTTTATGCGTGCTGGCGAGTTGTCAACGCTGATCGGACGCTACGAACAATGTTTGGCCACTCCTGGCAATCCAGGATTGAGCGAACTGATGGATGAAATGGAACGACGCGAGGCTTGGGACTTTGAGCAAAGGGCTAAGCAGATCCTTTCAAAACTGCAAATCAATAACTTCTCGCAGCCCGTCGATCAACTCTCAGGCGGACAATTGAAGCGTGTGGCTTTGGCTAATGTGTTGCTTGCCGATCCCGATTTGTTGGTGCTCGACGAACCTACCAACCACCTCGATCTTACGATGATCGAATGGCTTGAAGGCTACTTACAGCGCACTACGAAAGCATTGCTCATGGTGACCCACGACCGCTATTTCTTGGATAATGTATGCCAGGAGATATTGGAACTCGATGACGAAAGCATGTATAGCTATGCGGGCAATTATGAGTATTATCTCGAAAAACGAGAACAGCGCATCACAGCACAGAATGCCAACATCGCACGCGCCAATAACCTTTACCGCAAAGAGCTGGATTGGATGCGCCGTATGCCGTGTGCACGTGGTACGAAAGCACGCTATAGGAAAGAGGCTTTCGTAGAATTGGAACAGCGAGCTAAGCAGCGCCGCGAAGAGCGTGCCGCACGTTTAGAGGTGAAGAGTGGCTATATAGGCAGCAAAATCTTCGAGGCAGAATATGTAAGCAAAGCCTTCGATGTGCCCGGAGCAGACGGAACGCTTCATAAGCAAGTAATCTTGAAGGATTTCTATTATAACTTCTCTCGTTATGAGAAAATGGGCATTGTGGGTGGAAATGGTACGGGAAAAAGCACTTTTATCAAGCTCCTTCTCGGACTGGAACAGCCTGATAGTGGACGATTCGTAGTGGGCGAGACAGTAAGGTTCGGCTATTTCTCACAGGAAGGAATGACCTTTAACGAACAAGACAAGGTTATTGATGCCGTAAGAAGGCATGCCGAAGTGATCGATTTGGGCGGAGGACGTCATCTGACGGCTATGCAGTTTTTGACACACTTTCTCTTCCCGCCAGCTCGTCAGCAAGACTATATTTACAAACTTTCGGGAGGAGAACGCCGGCGATTGCAACTTTGCACCGTACTGATGAAGAATCCTAACTTCCTCGTGCTCGACGAACCGACCAATGATCTCGATATAGCAACGCTACAAATCCTTGAAGAATATTTGCAGGATTTCAAGGGGTGCGTAATCGTAGTGAGCCACGACCGCTACTTCATGGACAAAGTGGTAGACCACCTGCTCGTGTTCAATGGCGAGGGCAGTATAGACGATTTTCCAGGCAACTATTCCGAGTACCGAGAATGGAAGTCGCTTCGCGACCATGAAGAGCGAGAAGAAAAGGAAGAAAGTCGTAAGAATAGCGGTGCTCCCGCAAAGCAAAACACTTGGGGGGGCGAGAAGAAACGAAAACTCTCCTTTAAGGAAAAACAGGAACTCAAGCAGTTGGAACAAGACATAGAAGCCCTTGAAACAGAAAAGAAGCAACTCGAAGAAGCACTCTGCTCGGGTACACTCTCTGTGGAAGAACTGACCATAAAGAGCAAACGCTTGCCCTTGCTCAACGATGAATTAGACGAAAAGTCAATGCGCTGGCTCGAACTGAGCGAAGTGGAAGAATAGCCTAAACTCATTAAACTAATAAACTCATTAAACTAACCCGTTGGCGGAATTCTTGGTTAACGGGTAAACAAGTTGACAAGTTAACAAGTAAATAGCTTTTAGACTACTTGTTTCGTTAAAAACGAGAACAATTGTACTCGACAAACTTACCTGTTTACCTGTTAACTTGTCAACCCGTTAACAAATTCCGCCAACGCGTTAAACTAATAAACTCAAAAATCATCTTGTCATGAAACCATTGGCAGAGCGCTTACGACCCACAACGCTCAATGAATACATAGGGCAAAAACATTTGGTAGGACCAGGTGCCGTGCTTCGACAGGTGATCGACTCTGGTCATATCTCCTCCTTTATCCTTTGGGGACCACCGGGAGTGGGCAAGACGACGTTGGCCAAGATTATAGCCAATCAATTGGATACGCCGTTCTACACGCTTTCGGCAGTCAATAGTGGCGTGAAGGAAGTACGCGAGGTAATAGAGAAGGCAAGTGCCAATCGATTCTTTAGCGAACAAAGCCCGATATTGTTTATTGATGAGATTCATCGTTTCTCTAAGTCTCAGCAAGACTCTTTGCTCGCTGCAGTCGAAACGGGGGCAATCACGCTGATAGGCGCTACGACAGAGAACCCCTCGTTCGAAGTGATACGCCCATTGCTGTCACGTTGTCAAGTGTATGTGCTGAAAAGCCTTGAGAAGTCCGATTTGGAAGAGTTGCTTCATCGCGCCTTGACCTGCGATGTGGTATTAAAACAGCGCCATATTGAGGTGAAAGAGGCAGAAGCATTGTTTAGATATAGCGGTGGTGATGCACGAAAGTTGCTGGGTATACTTGATCTCGTCACTTCTGCTTCTGATGCAGATCCTTTGGTGATAGACAATGCAACCATCACCGAGCGCTTGCAGCAAAACCCTTTGGCTTACGATAAAGAGGGAGATATGCACTACGACATCATATCCGCCTTTATCAAGAGCATTCGTGGTAGCGATCCCGATGCAGCCTTGTATTGGTTAGCACGCATGATTGAGGGAGGGGAAGACCCTAAGTTTATAGCCCGACGCCTCGTAATCTCAGCTTCTGAAGATATCGGACTTGCCAATCCCAATGCACTTCTATTAGCCAATGCAGCTTTCGATGCTGTGGCAAAGATTGGTTGGCCCGAAGGACGCATACCATTGGCTGAAGCCACAGTCTATTTGGCTACAAGTGCTAAAAGTAATTCAGCCTATATGGGTATCAATAACGCACTACAACTTGTAAAGCAGACGGGTAACCAACCCGTACCACTTCCCATACGCAATGCGCCTACGAAGTTGATGGCCGACTTAGGCTATCATGATGGCTATATCTATCCTCACGACTATCCAGGCAATTTTGCTCCGCAGCAATACATGCCCGATGCGCTGAAAGACGTGGTGCTTTGGCATCCCTGCCAGAATGCTCAAGAGGATAGGGCAAAAGATAGGATGAATGCTTTTTGGCAGAATAAACATAGGTAGGAAAGGCAAAATAGCTCATATTTGATACTTTTTGTCCAAAAAAGTCGTCTTACTGTTTGGTAGATTGCGAAAAAGTCGTACCTTTGCACCGCATTTGAGAGCAAGTGCTATCAGAAATGATACGATCGTTGCGGAAATAGCTCAGTTGGTAGAGCACAACCTTGCCAAGGTTGGGGTCGCGAGTTCGAGTCTCGTTTTCCGCTCAGCATGAAATACTGCAGTAAATCTCAGCCCAGGTGGCGGAATGGTAGACGCGCTAGTTTCAGGTACTAGTGTCAGCAATGACGTGCAGGTTCGAGTCCTGTTCTGGGCACTGCTCTAAATTGCAGTCAGAGTTTTACACACAACCTAAAAGAATGGAGAGGTGGCGGAATTGGTAGACGCGCTACTTTGAGGGGGTAGTGACAATTGTGTCGTGGGAGTTCGAGTCTCCTCCTCTTCACTTTTTAGTTTGTATAGTTTTGCTGTATTTTATTTCGCGGAAATAGCTCAGTTGGTAGAGCACAACCTTGCCAAGGTTGGGGTCGCGAGTT
>CALEKA010000097.1 GCA_937898715.1 uncultured Prevotella sp. | reverse complement strand
CCTGGGCTATGAATATCATTGGGCTTTCAGCCCGCCCATTCTAAATCCGAAACTTCAATAAGAAACTTCTGTAAGGGAATCGAGAAGGAAGACGCTCTCATGCATCAAAGTTCTGCTCTTAACCTCTTCTGCATCTTCGCAGATACAGAAAAAGGTCTCCATCTCTGCTATGATTAGGCAGAAATGGAAACCTTTTATGAGAGAGTCTTAGCATGAGAAGCGACAAGCGCCTCTATGCTAAAGGGCAATGCTTAGAGGCCGTAGCTGAAGCCGCTGATGTAGTTGTAGAACACACCGCCGAGACCGAGTACCAACACACCGAGGGTGCAGAGGAAGAGGGCTATGCGAGTGTAAACGTCGCTCTTGAACGTAGGTATCGGGCTTTCGTTGGGCTTGATGTACATGGCCTTGACGATGAGCAGATAGTAGTAGAGCGAGATGACGGTATTGGCCAAAGCAATGAACACCAGCAGAGGATAGCCGGCCTTGAAGGCTGCCATGAATACGAAGAACTTGCTGAAGAATCCTGCAAAGGGAGGAATACCTGCCAGAGAGAAGAGGCAGAGCGTCATGAGGAACGCAAGCTTCGGATTGCTCTGGTAGAGTCCGTCGTAGTCGCTGATGTTGATCTTACCGCTGTTTTCCTCTACTGTGGTCATCACAGCAAAGGCTCCGAGGTTGGACACCATATATACGAGGAGGTAGAACACGAGAGCGGTCATGCCCTGTGACGTGCCGTCCATGATGGAGAGTACCAAGTAGCCTGCCTGTGAGATGGCAGAGAATGCCATGAATCGCTTGAGGTTGTTCTGGCGAATGGCAAAGAGGTTGGCCACGGTGATGGAGGCTACGATGATCCAGTACATAGCAGTATTCCAGCTATAGAAGAGGTCGCTCTGAGCGAATGCCTTCATCAGAACTGTGAGCAGCACGAAAGCTGCAGAGCCCTTAGAGATTACGCTCAAGTAGGCTGTAACGGAAGTTGGCGCTCCTTCGTAAGTGTCGGCTGTCCAAAGGTGGAAGGGAACGAGAGAAATCTTGAATCCCAGACCTGCGATGAAGAGGATCATACCGAAGATGCTGAGCAGAGAACCATCGAGCTGAGCACCGATCTCACTGAAGTAGAGCGTACCCGTTGCACCATAGATGAGCGATACGCCGTAGAGCAAGAGGGCGCTTGAGAAGAGGGCGAGCAGGATGAACTTGGCACCTGCTTCGGCGCTCTCGAAACGCTTCTTGTCGAAGGCTACCAGGGCGGTAACGGGCACTGACGCCATTTCGAGTCCGATGAAGAACATCAAGAAGTGACCGCTCGAAATCATGAAATACATACCGAGCAGGGTGAAGAGGGTGAGCATATAGAACTCGCCTTGCTTCACAAGGTTCTCCTCACGGGTCAACCACTTGTGGGCCATGAGGAATACGATGATAGTACCAACGTTGAGCACACTCTTCATGATGGTCATCATGGGGGTGTACTGGTACATGCCACCAAATGCACTTGTCGGCTCTGTTCCACAGCAAGGCAGGAGATTGAGCAAAGTGTGAATGGTGAGCAAGATTACGGGCAAAGCTGTGTTGTAGACGCCTTTCCCGCTCTTTTTATCAGGACACATGAAGAGGTCGGCAACGAACAGGATGACAATCACTGCCAGCAACGAGAGCTCCTCATGCATATAGAGAAATTGAGAATAATCCATTGATAATGAGTTATGTGTTATTGAGTTTAATGAATTTATTGGGTTTAATGAGTTTATTGGGCTTATTGAGTCTTCAATGGCGTTAGCCTTTAACTCACTAAACTTCTAAACTTATTAAACTTCGAATAAACTTATTATAGGAAAGGATTGCAGCTTGCTACTGTGCCAGCTACAGAGTGAATGTGGTCTACGATAGGAGCTACACCCGTAGTGACCATATCGCTTACCCAGAGCGGAGCAAGGCCAAGGCCTGCTACGGCTACGATAAGGCAGATCACAGCGAAACGCTCGTCCCAAGTAGCATCGGTGAGCTTGAGATGATGCTCGTTGGTGCAAGTGCCATAAAGGATCTTACCTACTACACGGAGAATGTAGACTGCGGTGATCACGATAGAGCAACAAGCTGCGATGGTGAGCACGCGGTGGAAGGTGTCTGCATTCTGGAACGAACCTACGAAGATGGTCATCTCAGCAATGAATCCTGAGAAGCCAGGCAAACCTAAGTTGGCCAAACCTGCGATGATATAACCTACCGAGAGGAAAGGCATGATGCGCATCAAGCCATTGAGCTCGCGGATATCGCGGGTGTGTGTACGACCATAGATCATACCGATGAGGGCAAAGAAGAGTGCGGTCATCAAACCGTGGCTCAACATCTGAAGCACTGCACCAGTACAAGCCGTCTGATTGAGCATGAGGATGGCGAAGAGCACCATACCACAGTGAGATACTGAAGAATAGGCGTTGATATACTTCAAGTCGGTCTGAACGCAAGCGGAGAATGCACCGTAGACTACGGAGATACCTGTAAGGATCAAGAAGATCCAACTCAGTTCGTTAGCTGCCTCAGGCATGAGGTACATAGCGATACGGAAGCAACCATATCCACCAAGCTTCATCAATACACCTGCGTGGAGCATTGACACGGCTGTAGGGGCTGAAGCATGACCATCGGGCGACCATGTGTGGAAGGGGAACAAAGCACCAAGTACACCGAAACCGATAAAGGTCAAGGGGAACCATATGCACTGCTGAGCGAAGGGGATGGTGTGAGCACCATTGAGATGATTGGCAATCTCGACGATGTTCATGGTCTGGCCACCAGCACCATAGAAGATACCGAAGATGCCACACATCAAGAAGGCTGAACCACCCATCAGCATGAGGGTAAGCTTCATGGCTGCATATTCCTTCTTGCCCGATCCCCATACACCGATGAGGAGGTACATAGGAATCAACGCAATCTCGTAGAACATGAACATGGCGAACATGTCGACCGAGATAAAGAAGCCGAACACACCGAGGCTCAACAAGGTGAACCAAAGGAAGTACTCCTTAGTGAGGGGCTTGAGTTGCCATGAGGCAAAGGTTCCTGTGAAAACGATGACCGATGAAAGTAGCAACATGGCTACAGAGATACCATCGACACCCACGGAATATTTGATGTGGAGCGGTTCGAACCAATTGAACGATGCGGTATAAAGCATTTCGTCAGTGGCTCCAGCTGCGCGGTCGCCGAGGAAGGTTATGGTAAGATAAGCTGCCAAGATAAGCAGGAGCGAGCTACCTGTGACCATCACCGCACGTACGCCCTTCACATCTCTTGCCAGCCACAGACCGAGCAGCATGACAAGCGGAATCAATACGAATAATGATAGAAAATTCATTGTTTTGTTTCTTTTGAGTTTAAGAGTCTAAGAGTTTATGAGTCAAGAGAATAGTCTTCATTGCAAAAGGCATAATCTCAACTTTTCAACTCATCAACTTTTCAACTTATATTATGCCAACGCTGCAATAGCCAACACGATCAAGAGGCCGAGCAAGTATACGTAAGCGTAAGCCTGAACGGAGCCACCCTGCAAGCCACGAATGCGGAAACTGAGTGCATTGGCACCCCATGCGAGGAAATTGAAGAATCCGTCGATGACGTGACGATCAAACCATGCAATGGGCTTAGAGATGTGGGCAAAGATGATGCGATGAGTAATATACTGATAAACCTCGTCCATGTAGAAACGCTTGTAAGCCCAACGATGGAGCTTGGCAAACTTCTCTGCCATGGCATCGGCCTTGGGCTGACGTTCACCCATATACATATAGGTGGCGAGGAAGATTGATGCTACAGCGATGATGATGCTCGTACCGGCTACGTTCCAGTCGAGGTGGATATCGTAGAGCTGACCATCAGCACTTACGAAGTGGCCGAAGGGGATGAAACCAGCCACGCAGGTCACTACTGCCAAGAACATCAAGGGGAAGGTCATGGTCAGAGGTGCCTCGTGGGGAGTGTGCTCTGCATGGAGCTGCTTGTTCTCTGTGCCCCAGAAGATACCGAAGTAGAGGCGGAACATATAGAACGCGGTCATAGCAGCAATGGCCGTCATGATCCATCCCATAGCGGGCATGTAAGCAAATGCAGCAGTCAGAATCTCGTCCTTAGAAAAGAAACCGGAGAAGGGAGGTATACCCGAGATGGCCAAGCAAGCTATCAAGAAAGTGATATGAGTGATAGGCATATACTTGCGCAGACCACCCATGGCCGACATCTCATTGCTGTGAACAGCATGGATAATGCAACCTGCACCTAAGAACAAGAGGGCCTTGAACATGGCGTGAGTGAAGAGGTGGAACATGGAAGCCATGTAGCCAAGTGAGCCCACGTGTTCGTGACCGGTAGCGTACTCGGTGCAAACACCAAGCGATACCATCATGAAGGCTATCTGAGAGATGGTAGAGAAGGCAAGCACACGCTTGATGTCGCTCTGACAGCAAGCCACGGCAGCTGCATAGAAAGCGGTGAATGCGCCTACCCAAGCCACGATGTGGAGTGTGCTGGGAGCATAGTCGATCCACAAGGGGAAGAGACGAGCAATCTGGAACACACCTGCAACCACCATCGTTGCGGCATGGATAAGGGCCGACACAGGAGTAGGACCTTCCATAGCATCGGGAAGCCAGATGTGGAGAGGGAACATAGCACTCTTACCAGCACCACCGATAAACATGAGGAACAATGCTGTGGGGAGCATCATGGCGCCCTGAGCGAAGCCCTCTTGATTGAACTCAAATCCGAATGAATGGCAGTAGTAGCCATAGATAAGGATACCGATCAAGAAGAAGAGATCGGCGAAACGAGTCACGATGAATGCTTTCTTACTGGCTGCGATAGCTGCGGGCGAGGTGTAGTAGAAACCAATGAGGAGGTAGGATGATACACCCACCAATTCCCAGAACATGTACATCTGGAAGATGTTGGTAGCTACGACCAAGCCAAGCATTGACATGGTGAAGAGGCTAAGGAATGCATAGTAGCGCTGGAAACCGCGCTCACCGTGCATATAGCCAAACGAATAGATGTGTACCATGAGCGATACGGTAGAGATGACAATAAGCATCATTACCGAGATGGGGTCGAGCATGATACCCATATCGAAGCTGAGTCCCTTAACGAAGAAGGGCAGCCACTGAAAGTTGTAGGGCATGAGCGTGGGAAGTACGCCCTCTGCCGTACGCGGAGTGAGGAAGAAGTACTGGTACGCAGTGTAGTAGGCCATTACGGCTACAGCACCTAATACGACTGTACCTACCAATCCCGCTGCTTTATGGCTGAACCATTTACCGAACACTCCAAGCAGGAGGAACGAGAAGAATGGCAGCAAAAGTATAAGAATTGTATAATCCATTGTTTTGATTAGTTTAAGAGGTCTTTTTAGTTTGGAGTTTGGAGGTTATGAGGTTATAAAGTTACCTTTAGTCACTCACGACTTGCTCAAACATCCTTTAGGCTTTCAGATTAGCAATACATATATCATAACCTTCTAACCTAAAAACTTAAAACTCTCTTACCACTTCATCTTCTCGAGCTCATCCACCTGAATGTTCTTAATCATGCGGTAGATGTTGATCATGATGGCGATAGCAATAGCACTTTCAGCTGCCGAGATGGCGATAGAGAAGAGTGCAAAGAAGTAGCCTTCATAACCGTCGGGATAAAGCATACGATTAAATACTGCAAAGTTTAAGTCGGTAGCATTGAGCATAAGCTCTACCGAGAGAAGGATAGCCAATGTGCTGCGGCGTGTCAAAAATCCGAAAACGCCGGCAAACATCATGATGGCTGAGATTATCAGGATATATTCTATCTGGATCATAATGATGTTTTTTTTAGTTTAAAAGTTTATGAGTTTAAAAGTTTAGCAGTAACCTTTTGCTCACCATTGTCTCTTAAATAATATCGTTTTATGACATGGTGCGAACTATTTATAATCCGTAAAAGGTATAATCTTAACTTTCAACTTCTAAACTTTTCAACTTCTTTATTATTAGCGTTTGCGGGCAATCAACAACGCACCTACGATGCAGGCGAGCAAGAGCACACTGACAGCCTCGAAGGGAAGCAGATAGCCGTTTTCGCCCGATGAGAGCATGTTTTGACCGATTGACTGAATGGTTGTGACTTGGCTTGCTGTTTCGCTTGGCGCGGTAAGGATGGCGGCTTTGAAATTGTGAGAGAGCACAATCCAACCGAACGTGAGGAAACCTACGAGCGAGAGAATGAAGCCCCAAGAGGCGTCTTTCAGCTTGCGCTTGAAGATTTCTTGATCCTTCGCACCTTCTGTCAGCAAGATAGAGAACACATAGAGCACGATGATACCGCCGGCATAGACGATTACCTGCGCAGCACCGAGGAATGTGTAGCCCATCAAGAAGTACATGCCTGCTGTGCCCAAGAGCACGAAAAACAGGTATGTGGCTGCACGTACAATGCTCTTTGTCAGCACCGTTGCGATCGACGAGAGCACCATCAGTACGGCCAAGATGACGAACATGATGTTTTGTGAATTCATTTCTTTTGAAGTTAAGAGTTTAAAAGTTTAGGAGTTAAGCGTATGCTATATCATTCTCACCACCTTGAATTTTCTTCTTGAGGAAGCAGAAGTCTCTGCATTGGATTGAATGCAAGAGCATCTTCTTAACTTCTCAACTTCTCAACTTTTCAACTATACTAATTATTTCTTTTCTTCTACGTGGCTACCCGGATGGTTAAGCACCTTGACGAGTTTTGAGCGGTCGAACACAGCGTTCTCGTAGCTCTGATCGAAGGTGATTGCACCATGGGGGCAGGCGCGTGTGCAGAGCATGCAGAACATGCAAGAGCCCAGGTCGTATTCATACTTCACGAGGCGTTTTTTCTTCTTGCCATCGGGAGTCTCATACATTTCGCTGGTCACCTTGATGCTACCATTAGGGCATTGCATCTGGCATAGTCCGCAACCCACGCACTTGTGCTCATTCTGCTCATTGTGGGGCATTGTGAGCGAACCGCGGAAACGATCGAACATTTGGTTCGTCGCACGATTCTCGGGGTATTGCTCGGTGATCTTCGGGGTGAAGAACTCGCGCATGGTGGTCTTCAGACCAGTGCCGAGGCTCTTCAAGCCGCTTACTACACCGCCTATATAGCTTTTTTCTTCCATTGTTAGATTCTTTGAAGTTCCTTTTTAGTTTGGAGTTTTTAGGTTATGAGGTTATAAAGTTAGCTTTACGTATCTCATTTTCCTAATTAATCATTTTGAGGAGGGGCTACAAATACATACTTTATAACCTTATCACCTTAAAACTTAAAACTCCTCGTTTAGAACGTCCATCCCATAGCCACACAGAGTGCCATGAGAATAAGGTTTACCATGCTGAAAGGCACGAGGTACTTCCATTCGAGCGAGAGTATCTGGTCGATACGCAAGCGGGGGAAGGTCCAACGGAGCCACATGAGCAGGAACACTACGAAGAACGTCTTACCAATAAACCATACAGCACCGGGGATGTAGTCCATCACGCCATTGAAGCCTTCGAGGCCGTAGATGTGAAGCGGAGCCCAACCACCGAGGAAGATGGTAGTAGCCATACCAGCGCAGATGAAGAGGTTGAGGTATTCGGCCAAGTAGTAGTAGCCGAAGTGCATACCTGAATATTCTGTGTGGTAACCTGCGGTCAACTCGCTCTCACACTCGGGCAAGTCGAACGGGCCACGATTACACTCTGCATTGCCTGCTACGAGGTAGATCAAGAAGGCAATCACTGCGGGGATGTGACCACGGCAGATGTTCCAGCCGTTGAGGTACTGATCGTTGCAGATCTCGCTGAACGACATTGTGCCGGTCAAGCAGATCATGGCAAGCATAGTCATGCCGATTGACAGTTCATAACTGATAATCTGTGCACCGCTACGCATAGCACCGATGAGAGAATACTTGTTGTTAGAGCTCCAACCTGCGAGCAGGATACCTACTACGCCGATCGACGACATAGCGAGGAAGAAGAACACGCCGACGTTGAAGTCGATAATCTGTGCGCCCTTATTCCAGGGCAGACAAGAGAATGTGACCATCGAAGCTGTCACCACGAGGAACGGAGCCAAGTTGTGCAGGAAGAGGTCGCTCTGTCGCATACTGATAATCTCCTTGGTCAGCATCTTGAACACGTCGCTGAACACTTGGAGAAGTCCCCATTTACCTACACGCATCGGTCCGAGACGGCACTGGAAGAATGCACAGATCTTGCGTTCCATGTAGATGAGGGCGATGGCAAACACGGCATATAGGGTGATGATGACTAATGCTACGAGAATGCTCTCCGTAAGGATTGCACCCCACTCAGCAAAGCCACATGTACCCGTAAGGAAGCTGTGTAGCCAGTTTGTTACTATACTAAAGTCAAACATTTTTTTAGAGTTTATGAGTTTAATAGTTTAAAAGTCTATGAGGTCGCCTTTACTTGCACCACATTCCACTTTCTTTTTCAATGCTGTGAGCATTCGAGCTATTTCTGCCACATCAAAACGAAGTTTCGTCATCGTCTCTTCTGGTACATAGCCCATATCATCTGCCAGAATCAATTGGTTCATCGTTTCCATCAGAGAGCCGTATGCTATACTGATAAAATGTATGAACTCTTTTGATCCCAACCTTCCTGCACCCTCCGATATATTGGATGGTACAGACAAGGCCGCACGTCTTATTTGTGGTATCAACGCATAGTTTTGTTCGTAAGGAAAGTTTGTCGTTAATCGAAATACTTCTCTATGAAACAACCTTGCCTTTTGCCACACCTTCAACTTTTCGAAAGAGAATATGGGTGCTTTCATTCTAATAATTTATAATGCATACCTCTTAACTTTTCAACTTATAAACTTTTCAACTTATAAATCCTATCTATCAATATCAGGCACCACATAGTCCACCGTACCACCGATTGTAATCAAGTCGGCAAGCATATTGCCACGGCATGCGGTGTCCATTACGGCTACCAGGGGCAGACCTGTAGAGCGATAGTGCAAGCGGTAGGGGTTCTTATCGCCCTTGCTCTCGATAAACACGCCCATGCGGCCACGGCTACCCTCTACTTCGCTGTAGAAAGTGCCTACGGGGAGCTTGATGATAGGCTTCATCTTCTCCTGGTAGTTGCCTTCGGGAATGTTGTCGATGAGTTGCTCTATGATATTGAGACTCTCTATAATCTCGTCGAGACGGATCATGTAGCGTGCGAAGCTATCGCCCTCTGTACGTACCACCTCGTTGAACTGTACGCGATCGTAAGCAGCGTAAGGACGAATCTTGCGAAGGTCGTTGTGCCAACCTGAAGCACGCCCCGTACCACCAGTACAGCCGAAGGAGATTACTTGTTCCTTGGTGAGCACGCCTACGCCCTTCGAACGGTTCTGGAAGATCACGTTGCCTGTGAAGATATCGTGGTATTCCTTGATATTCTTACGCATGGTGGTGATGAATTCCTTCACACGCTTCTGGAAGTTGGGATGGATGTCGTACATCACACCACCGATGGTGTTGTAGTTCAAGATCAAGCGTCCGCCACAAGTTTCCTCGAAGATGTCGAGTATTTTCTCACGATCGCGGAATGCATAGAGGAATGCGGTAGTAGCACCGAGGTCCTGACACAGACAGCCGAAGAAGAGGATGTGAGAGTCGATACGCTGGAGCTCGTCCATGATGGTACGTATCACCTGTACTCTGTCGCTTACCTCCACGCCCATGGCCTGCTCTATACACATACACAATGCGTGACGATTCTGCATAGCACCGAGATAGTCCAAGCGGTCGGTCAGAGCAAGCGTCTGCGGATAGGTCATATTCTCGCTGATCTTCTCCACACCACGGTGGATATAGCCCAGGATGGGATCTACCTTACGGATGGTTTCACCCTCGAGGTCTACACGGAAGTGGAGCACACCGTGAGTAGAGGGGTGCTGCGGACCGATATTGACCACGTAGTCGTCCGGACCGAATATCTCGTGTTCAATCTTTTGGATCGAACCATCTTGTTGCATCTGATATTCATAAGTCACGTCGGCCAGCGGTTCGTTGGTCATATGCTGAGGATCGAAGGGATTGTCCTTCTCTGGATCGTTGTCCTTACGGAAAGGATAGCCCACCCAGTCCTCGCGCATGAAGAGGCGGCGCATATCGGGATGATTGGTAAAGATGATGCCGTAGTAGTCGTACACCTCACGTTCATATACGTTGGCAATGTCCCACAGATCGCTCACCGAGGGAATCATCGGATTCTCGCGATCCATTACTACGCACTTTACGCAGGCCTGCTTGTGGTTGATGGTATTTTCGAGTTGGTAGACCACGCCGATACCCTCTTCCATCCAGTCCTCACCCACGAGGTTGAGCAGGAAGTCCATGCCCTCTTCGTCGTGTAAGCGCTTCATCTCAGCGTGCAGTTTGTCAGCTTCGATGATGGTAGGCTTCAGTTCGTTTACGGCAGGCTTAGCAGGAGCTGCTGCCGGACGTGCTGCTGCCGGACGAGCCACGGCGGGCTTTGCTCCTGCTGCGGGTGCAGCGGGCTTCTGTGCCTGGGCTGCTGCGGGTGCTGCAGGCTTCTGTGCCTCAGCGCCTTGCTCTTTAGCTGTAGGATTCAATTCTTCGCTCATGCCTCTTCTTCCTGATTATAAATGGTTTCTTCTTTTTCTTCGGCGGCAATCTTGAAGGGATCCTTCTGCTTGCGGTTGGTAGTGCCGAAGAAGTTTTCTACTTTCACAATACGCTGCAGCTGCATCATACCATAAAGGAATGCTTCGGGGCGTGGAGGACATCCGGGCACGTACACGTCGACGGGGATAATCTTGTCCACACCATTGAGCACGTGGTATGACTTAGTGAATGGTCCGCCCGAGATGGAGCAACCACCGATAGCTACTACATACTTCGGGTCGGCCATCTGGTCGTAGAGGCGACGGAGCACCGGAGCCATCTTTGTGGTGATCGTACCACATACCAGAATCACGTCGGCTTGACGGGGTGAGTTACGAGTCACCTCGAATCCGAAGCGTGCAATGTCATAACGTGCAGCACACACTGCCATGAATTCGATACCACAGCACGAGGTAGCGAAAGTCAGTGGCCAAAGAGAGTTTGAACGGCCCCAGTCGATGAGGTCGTCGAGCTTGCGCACAATGATATTGGCGCCGCCCGCATTGAGTTCTTCAACGAGCTTCTCGTAAGTCTCGTTGTCCTTGAATTCCTCGTAAGGAATCGACTTAATTTTTGCTCTTTTCATTGCCATTTCAACGCTCCTTTCCTCCAGGCGTAAGCTAAGCCCAGAACTAATATAAACAGGAAGAAGAGCACGCTCAGCAATCCAGCGGGACCGAATGAGCGCATCACGACGGCCCAGGGGAAGAGGAACATCGTTTCAACGTCGAACATCAGGAAGAGGATAGCGAAGAGGTAGTAGCCAATGCGGAACTGCATCCATGAGCGTCCGCGAGTAGGGATACCACATTCATAAGCTTCCTCCTTCTGAGCGTTGTAGCTACGCGGCGAGATCAGCTTAGCCAATATCGTCACTACACCTACGAACGCCAACCCTGTCAGCAATGCAGTGACAAATAAGGTAAAGTTCATAGCTCTTTAAATGTTATTGTTAATAATGTTATTTATTTCTTTTGTGGTCGCAGATACGATGCTTTGCCTAAGCCCTGTGTTAGCTTTAGCTTTGCATTCTTCCACGGCGCGTGCTTTCGACGATGCCTACGATTCCAAGAGTCTTGCCAGTGCAAGACGAAAAATCCGTACTATCCAGGGCATAGGGCACCCCTGACGTACGGACACAAAAAATCAGCGCACGGACACGCTTGTCCGCCGCTTCCATTTGATTTTTACCAGTTGTACACTCCCAAAGTGTACTCACATAGCAGCCCTTGTTCACGTTGTTTCGTCTTTTGCAGGTGCAAAGTTAGTGCAAACCGAATGCACTGGCAAGAAAAAAACGTGTTTTTTGCTTGAC
>CALEKA010000096.1 GCA_937898715.1 uncultured Prevotella sp. | reverse complement strand
AATTTCTTGGCATATGGGAAAGTCTGTATAATCCTAATTTTAACCCCATCGAATTTGAGGGGTTTAGAAAAGAAGCTGGATTAAATGCTTTTACAATGTCACCTACAAAATAGTCTCGAACATGGAGAACCTCAACGCTGTATTCATCAACGATGGTATGAAAACGGAAGAAGCCGAAACCGCCTTTTAAATTTCATATGGTAGATATTAACGTTGGTGACGAAATAGTATTTGATGCATTGAGTCTGCCTGTAAAGGTCGCATCAGATGACAAAATCGAATATAAAGGTCGTTTGTGGTCGCTCTCTACATTTACTACCGAATTTTTGCCCGAAACGCGGCAATCTTCATCACGTTCTTATCAAGGTCCTAAATATTTCTCATACAAAGGGAAGACACTTAGCGATTTGAGAGACGAAAAAGAGAAAAATTAAATTTCTGATTTAGAAATATATAGGTTTTCTCTTTGATATAGTAGTGGTTCACGAAAAATAAGAAAATGATACAAAGCGTAAATAAATACCATATATACGAGATATTTGCTTCGGATGGAAAGTTCTACTATTCCATTCCGAAGTATCAGCGTGAATACACATGGAGCTACAGAGAATGGGATGCTCTCTATGATGATATCAGCGAGAATAATCCTGAATACTTTATAGGCTCCATTATCTGCATTCCATTGGGTGATTCGATTAACTCCTATATGGAAGTAATTGACGGCCAACAAAGACTGACTACTATCAGCCTTTTCTTGGCTGCCATTTACACACGTCTGAAAGAACATAAAGACTTTATGGATGAAGATGATGAGGATATTCTTCCGGCATTACGAAAGTCATTGAAAAGCAGTTTGTCACCAAATGAAATGAAGTTGGTTCCTCAAGTTCAGAACAATAATTTGGAAGATTACAATTTCATTATGTATGAACTCGGCTTGAAGAAATCGGTCTCAACGAAGCTACCATACTTTGGTGTTCGCAAGATATCACGTTGCTATCAGCATTTTCTTTGGCTAATGGACAAGGAAATGGAGAGTATGACACTAGAAAATAAAGTCACATTCCTCTTGGGCAAATATGATAAGTTGAAGCAAGCTATGCTTGTGAAAATGGAAGTATCCTCCCATTCGGATGCCTATGTGTTGTTTGAGTCGCTTAATAATCGAGGAACCCCACTTACAGCCATTGACTTGATGAAGAATCTTATTATGGCAAGGGCTGAATACAATCATCTCACAACGGATGATTGCTTCAATCGTTGGCAACACCTTTTAGCATATCTTTCTGATGATTATGGAACCCAAGAACGTTTCTTCCGTCAGTATTACAATGCGTTCAAACGTACTTTGAACGATCCGTTTCGTAGTGATAATGACAGGAAGAAAGACCCTCTTGGAGTAGTCGCAACAAAATCGAATTTGCTCAATATCTTTGAGAAGCTGATAAACAAAGACCTTAACTCGTTTCTTATAGATATTCTCGAATGCGGACAATATTATTCTTGGTTGATACTGCAAGAACTAAATGAAAATCCATACAAGAAGAATTTAGAAGACCTTGAACACATACAAGGTGCACCTTCATATCTTCTTCTGATGTATGTATTGAAGTATAAATCAGCACTTGAATTGACTGATGCAGACATCAACACGTTGATAGAGTTGTTAAACAAGTATTTTGTAAGACGTAATGTTACGGACTATCCAAGTACTCGTGACCTTACACGCATTTTCATGGACATTATTGCCCATATTGAGGATGAGAAGCCCAATGGAAAAGCGGTAATCAAGGTTATAGTGCAAATGTTAGGTACAGCCAATAACTGTGCTACAGACGAAATGTTCAAGAAAAGTCTGCAAGGTGACATTTATAGGGAGAATGTGGGTGCAGCCAGATACATGCTTTGCAAACTTGCAGAGTCTGCTATGACACAAGAAACATGGACAGACCTTTGGGCCCGTACTCCGAAGAATGTATATGTATGGACTATTGAGCATATCTTCCCGGAAGGAGAGAATATTCCACAAAGTTGGGTTGATATGATTGCTGACGGTGACATGGAACTTGCACAAAAATATCTCAACGAATACACACATAAAATAGGTAACTTGACAATCACTGGCTATAATAGTACTTTGGGTAACAAGTCATTCTTAGAGAAGCGTGATCGTCAAAGCAAAGATGGTAAGCGGTTTATTGGTTACAAGAATGGTCTTGAAATTAACAATGATATAGCACAAATGGATGCGTGGACTATTGATGATATTAAGCGTAGATCTGAAACTCTGATACAACAGCTAATGGAAATGTTCAAATTTCCAAGTGCTTAGTTATGCCTATGTTGAGAGTTGAGACTTCAATATGAAATTCACATAAAACGACATCCGGTATGAGTGATATCACACAACATTATACCGACTTCGACCAATACATCCGTCAAGGTGAGCCAAGCCAGAAGAAAAAGGCGTCCATCTGGCAGACGGCAATCGGACTACAGGCTGTAGATGGTTTGCAGACTTCCGATTATCTGAAGGCTACGGCTTGTAAGCACATTGAGGGCGAGATTGATATTGATGAAGCTCGCGAACTGATAAGAAGCTATTATCAGTCGAAAACTCAGCGTGAGCCAGATGATGACGAGAAGCAAGAGGCGGATAAAGTCTCGGCCAATATTACCTAGATACTTTCGTCTCAGACATTGGATTTCAGCACGGGTGGTTATATCTCTGTCCATCGTAGGGTTTTTGAAGGTGTGTTTAAGCATGCTGGCAAACTGCGTGATTATGACATCACAAAGCGTGAGTGGGTGCTTGACGGAGATACCGTAAACTATCTGAACTGGGAGGATTTGAGAAGAGCCATTGACTATGATATCAGTCAAGAGAAAGAGTTTAGCTATAAGGGGTTGTCAACAGACGCCACGGTGGAGCACATCACACGATTTGTTTCCGGCCTGTGGCAAATTCACGCTTTCTCCGAAGGTAATACCCGTACAACTGCGGTATTCACAATTCTCTATCTACGCTCTATTGGTTTCAAGGTGGACAATAGCCTTTTTGCCCGACATTCGTGGTATTTCCGTAACGCCTTGATTCGTGCAAACTATAAGAACGCTGTAAAAGGAATTGATTACACTTCTGTGTATTTGGAGCGTTTCTTCCGAAACCTCTTGTTGGGTGAAAAATGGGACCTGCGTATCCGTTATCTACATATCCATGTAACGGATGAATGGAAAGTACAGCCACAATTGGACAACCCCACAAATACCCCACAAGTTCAGACCGAACACCCCACAAGTACCCCACAAGTAAAAGACAAGCTGCATACAAGTAATCCTTATATATTGGAACTGATAAAGGTCATAGGGGACAGGGAAATGTCGGTAAAGGAAATGTTGACCGCAATTGGACTTAAAGAACGGAAAAATTTCCTTCATCTTTATCTGAAGCCTGCAGTCAGTGAGGGGTATGTACGTTTGCTTTATCCCAACTCTCCAAGACATCCTCGCCAGAAATACCTTTTGACAGTGAAAGGATTGGCGGTATATAATGAATGCGTCAAATTAAAGTGAAAAATCTGCCAGACCTTGCTTCCCGAAGATTTTCAGTTGAGAAACTCCGAGGATGCTTGGCTTGCACGAGAACTACTTATAGGAATGGCAGATTAATGCGGATTTTGAAAACTAGTAATTAGGCTTATCGATTTTGGAAATAGTTGTTTTAGCCAGTATCGAGCAAACTCGTTGTAAGAGTAAAAAGCCAATGCTCATTGTGTGTTCCGTGTTAGGAGCGCATTGAGCAATGGCTAGACATTTATGAATAATGAGTCGTGTTTTGCAGAGCATTCAAGTCTTTTACGAATTGTTGCTCACTCTCTTCCATTTGTCGGCAGAAATCGGTGTAGGATGTAGCATGGTTGTCAATCTTTATGCCTAAGATGTAAAGCATTGTGGAGTGGCTATTCTTCAGTATAGCGTGTGGTATATTGGATTGTTTCTTTGTTAGAGGAACTATGAATCCTCCTACGGATGCTTTTTGTATGGCGACATAAGTGATGAGTTGATGAAGGTCGTCTCGTCCTACTCTGGATAGCTTATCGTAAACCTCTAATCTTTTGTATTTCGCATCGAAAACCATGTTTCCTTTATAGAAATCGGGATAACGCTTGCCTTGATTGCCTTCAAATAAATATATGGCATCTTTGTTTTTCTTATTTTGAGGATGATGAAATCCCATATCCTCGAGGAGGGTGTTGAGATACTCCTCCCACAGCCATGCACCATCAAATAAAATGCCGTAGATGTTTTGATTGTTTTCTCCGTATTCTATCTCATCTTTTCTAAGAATTTGCAGACAGAGCGATTGAAGTGGTTGATAAGCAGTGAAGTATGGGTGGCGTTTGCTGCGGAGATTCTTGCTTATAATTTCGGAACGCTTGTTCCTGTCGTAAGAGGGTGTATACTTGATGATGTCTCTTACTTGTTCTGTTGTCTCACGATTGACGTTGAGCACAGATTGTCCCAAGCTACTCGTTCTCATGAATTCTATGGTATGACGTATGAGTTCTGTCATATCGTTGTCAAGGGAATGCTCGTTTGTGGTATATGCCACTTTGCCTATAAAGGGCGTGTTGCGTGCAATGTGCCGAGCTGTGTCAATCGTGCCTTTTACGCGGGAGTCATTGCGCTCAAATTTACGATATACCTTGTAAATGCCTTGATGCATGGCGGTTCTTAGAAAATAAGGAAACATAGACAAGAGAAGGTTGAACACTTCGTCGTTGTCGCTCCCATGCCTTAGGTCGAAAAAGTTGAGAGAGAACACTCTTTGCAACATATAGTGTAGGAAATAGTTGTTGTGCCCTTCGTCGAATCGTGATTTGATCGTTAATTGACAATTCTCTACACCTACAAAGCCCATCGTGTTGCCTGTGACAATCGTTGCTTTATCAAGGTCTGCTGTATTGCGGATGCTTATGATAAACGAGGAATCGCCAATCTTGTCGTCGCACGAATCGATGCTATGAGGAAAAATGAGCAGGTCCTCATTCTCCAAGCATAGGGCACGAATGCTTTTGTCTGCTATCTTGAATAGTCCGGATATATCTTTTCTGTAGAATGTGCATTTTTCTCCTTTTCCGCAATTATTGTCTGTTAGGTTAATCCTCTTCATCTGACAACGCTTTTACTCCTAAATCTGTATCATTGGATGTATTGAAATATGCTTGTTTCATTTTAGCCATAATCTCATCTACCTTGCGGAAACCACGTAAGTATTCTTGGAGTAGGGGGGAGATGTTCATGTCCCACAACTTCTGATAATCATAACCATAATCTTTCAGCTTTAAGAAATAAGCAGGTCCTATCTGAAATGCAGTGCCAAGACCTTCGGTTCCTGCTATTATATTGTTGAGGCGTAGCATGGTATCTTTCGCATCGTTGGCATGAGATTCTAATACTTCATCGAGCATACGGCTTCGTTCTTCGGGTTGTATCTCTTTCCATGTAAAACGACGGCGCATGGCAAAGTCCATGCTTTCGACGCTGCGATCAATATCATTCATTGTTGCAATGATGTATACATTCTCAGGCACATAGAATCCTTTGGCAAAGGTATCGCTTTCGGAAACGAGATTTTGCAGCTGAGTCTGCACTCTTATGGCTTCTTGGGCTTTTTGAGTATTCCATCTATATTCAGGGTCGATAGCGTAGAATAATTCTCCGAAAATTTTAGAGGCATCTCCTCTGTTTATCTCATCTATGATGAAAATGTAATTCTTACGTTCTACCTTGCTTACAGAAAGAGATATTTGCGAACCGTCTTGAGACTTTCGTATTTCTTTAGCAAGGGAAAATATGTAAGAGTCTACTTGATATTGCGTGCTTCGGTGAAAGTGCTCACGTATATCTTTTACTTGGTTGAGCGGAGCGTTATTTATCAGTAAATCCAGAATGTCGTTCATGTTTACTGCTATTCGAGAAGCTTTCTTGTTATTGGAATTGTGGATAGTGATGCATTGCTCTGAAGCATCTTCAATTGTGAAATCGTTGCCACTCTTGAGCCTGATTTCGGTATTATTCTCTATGCTTTCATCAATGAAATGTTGAAGTTTATTCTCCCAATATCGTTCGTCTTTGAGTATCTCTACGCTTTTCTCAGAGTCTATTAGATTCTTAGCTGCTTTCTTGCAGAATTGCTTGAATACACCATCTTTACGTTCAAAGCCAATCTGCCCGTTGCTATTTTCTACGGGGCGTAGTCCTTCTACAAAGTCGGCGTAGTCGTACGAAGGGTGGAACTGAACGAACTGAACTTCTTCTTCAGTACAGCCCATCTCTCGAGCTATGGATTTTGCCAAATAGGTTTTTCCTGTGCCTGGAGCACCAGTAAATACAAGATTGTGTACTTCTTTCAGTAAATCGATATATTGAGAATATGGGAAAGCATTTTGTTTGCGTAGTTTATGATAGGTTGTACTTTTGAGTTTGCTTGGTGAATGGTCTTTTGGTAAGCACCATATGCTGATCCTTCAAAGTCCAGAATTTCAGAACTAATATAGTCAACCGAACAAACACATTGGGTATAGTCGTTAGAATGTGACACTTTGATGTCTGAGGAGACTATGCCCACGCCTTTTACACGTAAGAAAGGAACCTTTTGTTTTTTCTGGCCTTTTAGCGAACTAGATTTAAGGATGATGATATCGCCTTTTTTTATGGTTTTCGCAAGACTGAACTGTTTTAAGTCAATTGTTTTATTCTCATCATAACGGCTCTCCCAAATTTTATTTTCAATAAATCGATCTCTTTGTGAACCAGAATCGTAGTTACACCCAACTAACCAATATTGCCTTTTCATATCTGAATCAATTATTGGTTCCTCATTTTCATACGCATGGTAGGATATATCGAGAATGCTTTTCTCTTGAGGATTATCCTTGCTAATCAAATTCTTTATCTTGTTTAGCAATTGGATATAGTGTGTATAGTCAAGCGATTCTTCACTGAATACCTCAATGCCTAAGTGGGGCAAGTAAGCTCTATTCTTGCCATCAAGGGCGATGTAGTGGTAAGGGCGTATCCAAAACAATCCCATCGTAATGTTCCATTTGATGCCTTTTTGTTTGCAAACTTTGTCAAAGAAAGAACTCGTATTCTCTTTATCATCTCTAATAACAGCTTCAAAGAGATTCCATAGAGGTTGTACATCCGTGCAGATGTTTTCTTTCCTAAAGAATACGGATTTTAAAGGATTAAGAACGGGTATACCTGTAAAGTCTGAAGGAATGTCGGCTTTGATCTTCAAATGATTTTTAAAATAACGACACATGTACAGCCGTTTGTCATCCGATATTTTGCGATTGAAAATTCCGAATACTGTAAATGGATCAATATCGGACGCTTGATCATCATTGTTAGTTTTGATATATCCCACATATTTAGGACCTAATGCATAAATAAGATGGAGTAGTGGCTTGCGTTTATCTTTATATGTAAGAAGTTTGTCTGCCATCTCCATATAAAAGGGAATCCAAGTAAAGTTATTTTGTTCCATATCATTTTGTTGGAAATAGATGACTCATAAGCGGCATTGCATACGTGTAACTTTAATCATCTGATATAGAAAAATCATTTGCCGATGCAGAAGTGCTTAAATATATTACCTAAAACTTCGTCGGTGGTAACTTCGCCTGCGATGTCGCTGAGGTGATAGATGCATTCGCGGAGGTCTTGACTTATAAAGTCGCCAGAGAGCCCTTGATGCATACCCTCTATAACGCGATCAATTGAGGTGAGGGCTGCAGAAAGAGCTTCGTAATGACGAAGATTGCTAACGATTGTGCCTGTTGCATTGCTTTGCAATTGCTTGAGTTGGGTTAGAGTAGCAGCAAGTAATGCTTGCAAATCTTTTAGTCCATCGTGATGTTGTGCGCAGAGGGTAAGTAAAGTAAAGGGCTGATTGGAGATTTCCATCTGCTCCTTTATGTAAGCCTCTGCTTGCGATAAGGCTTTGGCGTCTACAAGGTCTTGCTTATTGAGAAGTATAGTCAATTGCTTGCCTTGTACTGCGGGTAGTAATGTGTGGGATAGGGTAGTGTACTGATTTTTGTAATCTGTGAGGTCGATGAGCCATAGTACTACGTCTGCTTCGTCTATTTTGGCATAGGTACGGTCTATGCCCATTCGTTCTACTTGGTCGTTGGTGTCGCGAATGCCGGCTGTGTCAATGAAGCGAACTAATGTGCCTCCTACATTGACTGCTTCTTCTATTGTATCGCGGGTTGTACCATGAATGTTGCTTACTAAAGCGCGTTCTTCGCCCACAAGGGCATTGAGCAGGGTAGACTTTCCAGCATTGGTCTCTCCCACGATAGCTATGGGCACTCCTCGCTTGAGTGCATTGCCTAATCGGAATGATTGGCACAATGATGAGATGTGTGTATGAATCTTTTGAGCTAATTGAAGTAGCTCTTTGCGTGATGCAAATTCTAACTCTTCGTGATCGGAAAAGTCGAGTTCTAGTTCGAGCAAGGAGGTGATATGGAGCAACTGGTCGCGTAGCTGACGGAGTTCTTGGCTAAATCCACCACGCATCTGCTGCATTGCTATGTGGTGGTTGGCTTCTGTGGTAGAAGCTATGAGGTCTGCCACGGCTTCTGCTTGGCTGAGATCCATCTTTCCGTTAAGAAATGCTCGCTCGGTATACTCTCCAGGGCGTGCTATGCGACATCCTTGTTGTACGAGCATCTGCATGACGCGGTTGAGAATGTATTCAGAGCCATGGCACGAAATCTCTGTGCTATTCTCTCCTGTATAGGAGTGAGGCGCGCGAAAAAGGCTGACGAGTACTTCGTCTACTATTTCTTGAGTGGAGATTTCCACGATGGTGCCAAATGTAATTGTGTTGCTGGCTCTTTCTTCGAGTGAAGTCTTTCCCGTGGGCTTGAATATCTTGGAAGTGATGGTGATGGCATCGGGACCAGAGATGCGGATGATTCCAATGGCCCCACCGGTGGGGGTTGCTATAGCACAGATGTTATCCATATAAGGTGTAGGTTGAGCGATTTCTTGTTTTTGTTGCAAAGATAATGCAAGGCGGGAGCAGAAAGTCAAGCTTGCTTGGACTTTATGCCGAGCCGCAGCTTATCTTATTCAAAGATAATGCAAGGCGGGAGCAGAAAGTCAAGCTTGCTTGGACTTTATGCCGAGCCGCAGCTTATCTTATTCAAAGATAATGCAAGGCGAGAGCAGAACATCAAGCTTGCTTGAATGTTATGCCGAGCCGAAGCTTATCTTATGCAAAAATACAAATATATGTGCAAACGCAGTGCTTATTTGGTCTGTAAGGGGCCTATTATACGAAAAAAGAAGAGGTTGAAACCACTTGAATTGGTTTCAACCTCTAATAGAATTTATTTCACAAGGAGTGAAGAATCAGAAATTATTCACCCTTTTCCATCTTAGCCTTGAGCGCTGCGAGAGCGTCGTTCTCACCGAGTGAGGTGGTAGCGGCTTGGTTCTGGATTGCGGGGATATCGCTGCTCTTGCTCTTGTTAGCACGGGGCTTGCGAGGAGCAGGAGCCTCACCACCACGCTGTGCATCTTCGAATGTACGGCTGTGAGAGAGGATGATACGCTTGCTGTCCTTATTGAACTCGATAACCTTGAAGGGGAGTTTCTCACCTTCCTTAGCGTGAGAACCATCTTCCTTAACGAGGTGCTTGGGAGTAGCGAAGCCTTCAACACCATATTCGAGCTGAACTACTGCGCCCTTGTCCATGAGTTCTACGATAGTACCCTCGTGGATGCTACCTTCAGTGAAGGTGCTTTCGAATACATCCCAAGGATTCTCTTCGAGCTGCTTGTGACCGAGAGAAAGACGACGATTGTCCTTATCGATTTCGAGAACAACTACCTCGATGTCTGCACCGATCTGAGTGAATTCAGAAGGATGCTTAACCTTCTTAGTCCAAGAGAGGTCAGAGATGTGGATCAGACCATCTACGCCTTCTTCGAGTTCTACGAATACACCGAAGTTGGTGAAGTTGCGAACCTTTGCGTGATGGCGTGAGCCTACGGGGTACTTCACTTCGATGTCCTTCCAAGGATCGTCCTTGAGCTGCTTGATACCGAGAGACATCTTGCGATCCTGACGGTCGAGCGTAAGGATTACGGCTTCTACTTCGTCGCCTACCTTGAGGAAGTCCTGAGCAGAACGCAAGTGCTGGCTCCAGCTCATTTCGCTTACGTGGATGAGACCTTCTACACCAGGAGCGATTTCTACGAATGCACCATAGTCAGCCATCACAACTACTTTACCCTTAACTTTGTCACCTACCTTGAGGTTGGGATCAAGAGCATCCCAGGGATGGGGAGTGAGCTGCTTGAGACCGAGAGCGATACGCTTCTTCTCTTCGTCGAAGTCGAGGATAACAACGTTGAGCTTCTGGTCGAGCTGTACGATTTCGTGGGGATCGTTTACGCGGCCCCAAGAGAGATCGGTGATGTGGATCAAACCATCTACGCCGCCGAGGTCGATGAATACACCGTATGAAGTGATATTCTTAACGGTACCTTCGAGTACCTGACCCTTCTGGAGCTTAGAGATGATTTCTTGCTTCTGAGCTTCGAGTTCAGCCTCGATGAGTGCCTTGTGTGATACAACAACGTTCTTGTATTCCTGATTGATCTTAACAACCTGGAATTCCATGGTCTTACCAACGAATACATCGTAGTCGCGGATGGGCTTAACGTCGATCTGTGAACCGGGCAAGAATGCCTCGATACCGAAGATGTCAACGATCATACCGCCCTTAGTACGGCACTTGATGTAACCCTTGATAACTTCCTTGTTCTCGAGAGCAGCGTTAACGCGTTCCCAAGACTTGCTTGCACGAGCCTTCTTGTGCGAGAGCACGAGTTGGCCACGCTTGTCTTCCTGATTTTCAACGTACACCTCTACAGTGTCGCCTACCTTCAGGTCGGGGTTGTAACGGAATTCGTTAACGGGGATAATACCGTCGCTCTTGTAGCCGATGTTGACAACAACTTCGCGCTTGCCGATTGAGATAACCTTACCTTCAACAACTTCGTTCTCGTTTACGCGACCGAGTGTTGCGTCGTAAGCCTTCTCCTGTTCGTCGTGGCTCTGAGTTGATTCTACGGTACCGTTTTCGAATGCGTTCCAATCGAAGTCCGCAAGCGGTGCAATGTTCTTTAAATTCTCCATTTAATGTGTTAATAATAAAGTGAATAATAACGGCTATAGCTTTTTGGGGATGAGTGGCGGTAGGAACGGGGTGGGCAACACGGCCCTCAGTGGAGAAGTTGTTCGAACGGCTCTCGTTTTCCTCTCTCGGCTAAAACTCGGGTGCAAAATTACGAATTTCTTTTGTAAATGAACAACTTAATGCGCAAGTTTTATGCATTTAAGCACTTTTTTTGATATCTGATAATGGTTTACTCTCTGCTTTTTGAAGAGCTTGTTTAGAACAGAAATAGGCTGCCAAATGAGCATCGCCATCGTTTAGTATCCCTTTGTCCTTAGGATTTGATATCGCAATGCTAATGCCTTCTTCCTCTCCAGTCTTATCAAGGAATGAAACACGTGCATTATGGTTGCTCACACGGATAGTAATCAACTTGCCGTTCTGCGTTTCAAACGTACCATATTGACTGGCTTCATGCTGTTCCAAATTAAGAACATGAGATAAGTTGGTTATAAAACTATTTATAACGTAAGCATCCCATACAAGCCGTATTGTATAACCTTGTATAAAGTCGGAATTTTGCAGACAAAAAGTACTCATGTTTTGTCTGAACGAAAACAATATCTACCATCTATACTCTCAGGGTATAGATATGCGAAAGGGCGTAGAAGGACTTTGTGGCATTATTCGTACGTGTCAGAATAGTCCAACGAATCAAGAAGTCTATGTTTTTACGAACAAATCACGCACTCTAGCCCAACTTTCACACCTATCATCCCATTCTTATAGCTATCACGGTAGACCCGA
>CALEKA010000095.1 GCA_937898715.1 uncultured Prevotella sp. | reverse complement strand
GGCATACGTTTTTCAACGAGTGGGCATACGTTTTTCAACGAGTGGGCATACGTTTTTCAACGAGTGGGCATACGTTTGAAGGTGGATCATTCTTCCGAGTCGCTCAGCTTTTCGAGAGTGATGGCGGTAGGGTTGATCTCTTTCTTCATTGTGGTGCTTGGGGTGAATGCGATGCGGATTCGGCTGACTTTGGCGGCAGTGACTTCCTTGGCGGTCTCTGCTGATTTGCCCAAGATGGCGGTGCGGAAACTGCCGAGGTCGCCGAGCTTCACGCTATGGCCTTCTCGCAGATGGTTGATGGCTACCTTCTCGAGGTTGCTCAAGACGTTGAGAATGTCGCCGCGTGAGAGTGACGATAAGTCTTCTATCTCCTTGGCCAAGCGGTTGATGTTGATTACTTCGGGCTTATTGGTTGAAGCTGGATAGTATAATACTTTGCCTTTGTTCTCTCCAAAGGGGACTTTGACGATTTTGACCTTGTATTTCATTTGTTATCTATTTGTTATCCATCCATGAGTGGAAGCGTTAAGGAGAATAGATAGAGCGGGCAGACATGCCGTCCACACGGAGAAAGCGGTGATTTTTGCGTATGAAAGGAGATGGCGGCACCCGCCCGCTCAGTCATTCATCATTCTACATTAACCTTTAAACATATCAACTCATGAAGAAAATCGGTTCTTGTTGGTGGAGGGGTTACTTGCTCGGCGTGACCTTGCCCAGTGCGAATGCTTCGGGGCGGAGGGTTGTGGTGCCGTAGTTGACGTTGAGCACGAAGTCGACAGCGTCCTTGCGTGCCTGGCTGTAGGGGTCGATCACGAATGAGATGTCGCCGAAGAGACCCATGGGCTGGTAGCGCCAATCGCCGAGGCCGATGTAGCCCTCACCGATGTAGTGAGTGCAGAATACGGGGATGCCTGCGATGTGGTCGTCTTCGCAGATCATGATGCCTGAGCCTGCGTCCTTGGGTGTGCTCTCTGCGATGGCCTTCTGAGCCTGAGTCATTACCCAGCAGAGGTTTGTGCCGTCTACGCCTGTGGCGAGCACTGAGGCCTTGAGCTTCACGAAGTCGGCGAATGTCGGTGTCTCGGCGAATGCTGTTGCCTTGGCAGCCTTGGCCACGAAGGGACCCACGAGGCTTGTGGCGTTCGTCACCTTTGTGGTAGAGAAGAGCACCTTGTTAAGGAGCATGGCTACTGCCTGAGGCATTACCTGCTTGACGATGGTCTCGATGATGCCATCCGTCTGTACGATCGTCTGACGAGTCACGGGGATGGCCACGCCTACGCGCTGGGGCGAGGCGGTGAGCTTCGAGAGGTTGATCTTCGTGTCGGTGAGTTCTACGCCTTCGCCCTGGATGGTGGCTTCTACGGCTTCATAGGTTGGCCATACGTAGTCGCCTGCAAGGCCGGTGGGCATGGGCAGACCTACCTTGTCGAGGATCAAGCCCTCAGTCAGTGGCTGGAGGATGTCCTGAATGTTGAGGGGGATGATGCCGCCCGATGTGGCGTCGGATACCATCATCAGATCACGAGAGAGCATGATCTCAGTCTGACGGCCGGCAGCCATGTTGTCGCGCACGATCTTGTTGGCTTCCTGCAGCGCGTTGGGGTTCTGGCCGAGGTGGTCGGCTGCAGCTGCCTGCATGCGCATTTGGAGCATGGAGTTCTCGCGGGTGAGTGCTCCGTACTCTGCTTCTTCTTCCTTGTTGCGAGTGCGCTTTTCCTTCTCGCAGAGGTCGGCAATTTCGCCGATTCGTGCGCAGTTCTTCTGATACTGAGCTACGATCTGACGAACGTTCATCTGTGTCTTGTTCATAAGGGTTTTGTGGTTTGTTTGGATGTATGTCGAGTTATAAGTGTGTGCGTCGGTGCGCATAACCTTGTATGGCTTATTAGTGGGTGGTACCCGCTCTTGGCGGGAAAATGAGATTATTTAGGCGGAAAACTTGGGTGAGCATAACGTTTTCGTTATCTTTGCAGCCACATTCTAAGCAAGCGGCGAGAACAAAGACTCGCCAAGTTATTGAACACACTGAAGGACCATGCGAGCTTGCCGCACGGTCCTTCTTCCATTTCACATAAAGAGAGAGAGTATCAAAAGGTAGATCTATAGCGTATCAGTCACAGATCGCGGGCAGCCTCGCGGCGCATTTCTTGGAGCTGAGCTTCCTGCCTCTGACGGAGTTGGGCGTCCGAGGGTGCTGCACTCGGGGCGGCACCTGCACGGCTTGTCAACTCGCGCAGTTCGCGGGCGCTTACTTCCGTGTCAGGGTAGGCGGGCATGGGCGTGAGGGTGAAGTCGTAGATGCCCGTTATGGTGTGGATGGTGTAGAGCACGTCTCGGCGGCCGGTCTCCTTATCGGTCGTGGCCTCAGAGGTGACGTCGGGATCGCGGTAGGAGCAGGTGAACATGAAGGAGCAACCGTCTATGTCGCCACGGCCGACGAGTTCGAGTGCACGATCGCCATCGTCGGTCTTGGGAGCTTCGAAGGAGAAGCGTACGCCCTTCGCGTCGATGGAGTAGGAGAGCGTGCCCTTCCCCTTCTTGGAGCGAGCGAGCAGGCAGGAGAAGTCGTGGTTCATCGTCATCTTGATGTCGGAGCTATCGAGCAGCTCCTGCGTGACGGCTTCGGGAGCGATCTGCTCGCGCACGGTCTCCTTGTCGTCTGCCCACAGGATGGCGGAGGGAGTGTTGAAGAGGATGGCATAGCCCTCTATGGTGCGGCTCGGCTTCTGATCGTCTTCAGCGGAGCGAATGCGCACGGTGGCGGGGGCGTAAATACAGCGTTTGAGTGTTGTGGTTTCCATATATACTTTCTACTATAGCAATTGTTTTACATGTGTTATTCATCGGCGGCGCCGGGCTCTCCCTCTTGGAGCAGGGCTTGCAGCCCCTTGAGATTGGCCGATACGAGCGGGGTGTCGCCACCAGCGACGGCGGGCATATTCTCCACGCGTCGCCAATCGTTGACGGTATAGATGCCTGCGGCGATCGTCTGAGTCTGATACTGCACGCGGCTCTGCAGATCACAAGCGTAGAGGCTGCGCCGATCAAACTCGAAGCGACGCTCACAGCATAGCTCAGGAACGATGAGCTTGCGATGGAGCTCACACTCTATCTTGCGGAGCATGGGGTTGAGCGTATTGGAGAGGAAGGCGACGTTGGCCATCTCGGCGCTCTTATAGTTGTTGCTCGTATCGTCGAAGACAAAGGATGGGTGCACACCGAAGAAGCGGCAGATCTCACGCACGGTGAACTTACGGCTTTCGAGGAACTGCATGTCGGTCGATGAGAGTGAAAGCTGCGAGAACTTCACCTGACCGGGCACAGCCACGATCTTCTTGCCCGCCTGGAACTGCTCGTCAAGGTCGGCAGCTGTAGCGTCGAGCTCGGTGTCTTGGTATTCGCCAAAGCCACGCACGGAGGTGTCGTTGCCTACGAGTCCGCGCACGTTGCCACCGTTAGCAAATCGGTTGAGCGTCTCGCGGTCGCCCGTCTGAGCAATGTCGGCGGTGAGGCGGGCAAAGGTGAGGGTGCTCACGCCCGTCTGCCCATCGAGCGAGAGGTTCTTCAGGTGGATCACTTCTTCCTCGGCGAAGGTGCCCGATAGCCGGTTGGTAGGATCCATCACGGTATACTGCCTATTGAGCTGATCATAGCTCACCGTGCCTCGGGTGCAGAGCACGAGGCGGGAGATCTGCATGGTCATAGGGTCGTACTGCGGCACGATATAAGCATTGCCCTGGAGGAGCATTTGCTGGATGGCCTGCGACCAAAAGTCGAAAGCATTGTAAGGCTCATCGGGCTGCACAGAGAGCAGATAGTGGAGGCGGTCGCGCCGATCGTCTACAAAGACGCCATCGGCATTCATCCTGAGGAATCGCAGAGGCAGATTGGCCACGCTCTCAGAGAGAAGCCTCACGCAGCGGTACACCGTAGATACGGCCAACGGCTGAGCACACCCCATATAGGATGGGGGAACTATGGAAGCCCCACCCTTGCGGGGTGTGCTCGCTTCGTCAGCCTGGGCTAAGGAACGCTTACGAAAAAAGGGGAAAACAGATAGCAGATTCATAACCACCACGCCGACGCTCGGCCGTGGGTACCACCCCGACAATAGGACACAAAAAAGCCGCAAGCCCGGTGGAGGAGAGGCTTGCGGCTGGAAAGTGGATAGGATTTTAAAAAAGAACCAAGGAGAATTGGCTCATAGGTGTGTGCGATAAGCACTACAAAAGTAGTGATTTTCGCTATATTGACCAAACGGATTGTCGTATATTTTTACAAATCTCGTAGCCACTTCTTGCCACTCTTAGTGAATAGCCAAATATAGAATCCTATTGCGATAATCGCAGATAGGGTGAAACCGAATGCTAATGCTTCCATGTCATTTCAAAATTTTATTGGCAATCAAAGCTAAAAATATAGCTGTAGATATGCCAGCTAAGATGATTAAATAAGTAGATATAGTTATCTCATCGGAAGAAAGTAACGGCAGCACTACACCTATCACCCATCCTCCTATGAATAGCTTAGACACGTCATAGAAGTACGTCGCAAGTCTCTCTCGCCTTGTTCTGTCTCTCTGATACTGTCTTTCTTTATTTTGTATCTGATTCTCAAAATTGCTCATATGATTACGCTTATCCACACCGCAAAGGTACGATTATTAATATTACCCCGCAAGGAATCGCGGATTTATTGCGGGGCTATTACCGCTCATAGTCTATGAACAGTCGGAGGCACATAAGCATGGTGATCAATCCATCGATCTTCTGATAGCGGGCGCGCTTCACCGGCTTAGAGTTGCCCAGGTTGTCGGTGTCGAGGATAGCATTGCCGAAGCAAAAAGCATTGATCGGATTGCGGTTGATGAAGATATGCCCCGTCTTGACGCCATGCTCGAAGCTCTCCACGGGGGCGGTAAAGTTGCCGTAGGTCTGCTTCACACCGCGCAGCACACCTCGGGCACCGCTGGCGGCAAGCATATTGACCACCTCCTGACTCTTCCAGGGGTCGTAGCCGATGGAGAGTATGCGCACGTGATCATTCACGCGCAGTATGTACTCCACGATGCTCTTGTAGTCGATCACCTCGCCCGGAGTGAGCCTCAGGTGTCCGCTCTCCGCCCATGTGCGGTAGAGGCGCTCGTTGGGATGCCCCGAGAGAGCCCCCTCAGGGAAGAAGTAGGACGTGTGGAACGTGAAGCTTTTGGCCTCCTTAGAGTAGATGCCGACGGTCACGGCCGAGAAGTCGTCGCTCTCAGAAAGGTCGATCGCCACCATGCCATCGGGGCGCCCCGGTATGCTATCGATCGTGACGGGACGCATGATCTCCGTAGCAAGCGTAGCGGTGATCCATGAGCGCTGTTGCTGTTCGGCATAGACGTTGAGCAGCTTCGTGCGAAAGGCGAGCATAGCCTCAGCCCCATCGCGCAGGGCAGTCTTGTACTCCTGGCGGTAGAACTCCATATTGACCGTGATGCCCATATGCGGGTGGACCTTGCGCCACGTCTGCTCCGAGTCTTCCGGATCGTCCACGTCGGGCTCAAAGAGGTGGGCAAATACGGTATCGTCCTCCACGTCGCCAAGCAGAAGCCGCTTGTAGCCCTGCAGCTTGGAGTAGAACGGGCCATCAAATACGTCTGATGCCGTGGTGATGATCACCGTGAGCGGATTGATGCGGATACCCATCGAAGTGGTCAAGACGGAGAGCAGCTCATTCGTGCGCGCCTGGCTGTACTCATCTATGAGCACGGTCGAAGCATTCAGTCCGTCCTTGGTGCGAGAATTGCCCGTGAGGCATTGGGCGAATGCAGTGCGATCCTGACGGCGGCTCTTGATCACCTCCTCATTGACCGTATAGCGAAGCCCGCGCGGATCAAGCCTGCGCACACAGCCTCGGAGCACGTCGAAGCCCTTCTTCGCTTGGTCGTAGGAGTTGGCACCGAAGTAACACTCGGCATTGGCGTCGCCAAAGAATAGATCATACAGGGGGAAGGCAGCACCACTCGTAGTCTTCGAGAACTTACGAGGCACGAACAAGCACACTTCCCTGACCACTCGCCGTCCCTTCTGCCAAAATCCATAGACCGAGGCAAACTGGAAGCATTGCACCGGCGTGAGCCTATAGTGCTGCATGCCCTGCTTGCCGGGGAAGAATAGATTCTCGTAGAACACGTAGAAGCGCTGCACGGCCTTGACGTTGATCCCATAGCGTTTCACCATGCGCAGGAATCGCTCCACAGCAAGTTGCTCCCATACGCAGTGCTCCTCAGGATTGTTCTTGACCATACAGACGTAAGCATACAGCCTACCATCTACCCGCTCGAGGCGGTAGGAGTCAAGGCTTACAGCGTCAAGCCGAGCCGTGACGGCTCGCTTCTCTTGGCGCAGACGGTGTGCTTCTTCATCGGTCATGGGCGTGAGGGTGGATTATTAAACGGGGATTAAACGGGGATTAAACGGGGATTAAACGGATTTGGACGAGGATTAAACGAGAATTGAATGAGAATTAAACGAGAATTGAATGAGAATTGAACGAGGATTGAACGAGGAGGGAAGTCCCTACGTGTCGAGCAGCTTCTTCGTAAGGTCGATCAGCGGATCGGAGGTTTGGTCGGTAGTGAGTTCTTCGGGCGTGAGCTGGAGTTGCTTCATCTGTCGAGTCACTGAGGCCTGCGCATCACGCTGGATCTTAAATACCGGGTGAGGAGCCATCTTCTCGCCATAGCGAGTCTTCTCCCACACCACGGTAGTCTGTAGTCCATCGATCTCCTCGGTCGAAAGTTCGAGCGTGCGCATGGCTGAGGCAAGCGATTGGATCTGCATCTCAAGGCTCGAATTGTACGTGCCCGCTTTCTTGAGCGCTTGCGTGATCTTGCGGTGCCATTGCTGAGTAGTTTTCATAAGCTGATAGGATGAAAGGAGCGGAATCGGGGGAGAGAGCAGCGCGCCCATGGGCGAAAGCCTCAGCCGGGAATCGGGAGCCTCAGCCGGGGGCGGCGGTGCCCAAAGTTCCGCAAATCGTAAATTTTTCTCGCGCAAAAAAAAGGGTTTGGGCGGGGTTTAAGGGGTATACCCCCCACTTAAAAAAAGCCCCCCCGGGGTGGTTGGTACCGGATGAGGCACTACCACCCACGCCCCATCTGTGTACAGAAACGGCCGAAAAACGCACGTTTTTGGTCGTTTTTCGGTCGTTTTTCGATTATTTTCGGTCGTTTTCAGTCAAAGAATCGGCGGTTGATCAGGCTCGCCTGCTCTGCCTTGCGCCTTGTGTTGGCCTCCCGCCCGGAGCGTCCCATCTCGGTGTGCGTCTTGACGTGGCAGTCGTGGCAGAGTGGGCGGAGATTGCTGGGTGAGAACATGAGCAACTCCTTCTCCCGCAGGCAAGTGGCTTCCTCCACAGGGCGCACGTGGTGCACCTCCGTGGCAGTCCTCACGCGTCCCTCCTCCTCGCAGCGAGCGCAGAGCGGATGGCGCGTAAGCACCTCACGCCTCAGCCTCAGCCATCGGGCGGAGTGGATCAGTCGGCGGTAGTCAGCGTCCTTAGCCATGATCCGAGGCTTTATAGTCCTTGGGCAGTCGGCGTTGCTTCTTGAGGATTCGCTCATTGTTGCTCTGTATCGCAGCATAGAGCTTGCCATCCGAGAAGCCTGTCTCTTGTCCTTCCTCGAAGCCTTTGTCGTGGCCGTCGCGGTAGCCTATGTCGTAGCCATGCGCTTGAGCTTCTTCTTCGATCTGCTTCAAGTGGTCGCTCTTCTCATGAGCACCGGCACGGTAGGCCATCAGCGAGCACGCGCCCACGGCTACCATCAGGATCAACACCAGCGCTGGATATACTTCTGTCGCTATTGATATCATATCGTATGCTATTATATAGTGAATGTGTGTTTTACTTCTACTTGCCCTATGGCAGACGTACACTTACTATTCGACTACGCACTTGATAGGAGTCTTCTGCACGGTGTCGATCTCGAAGTCGCAATAGTGGTAGTTATCGTCAATCCGCTTAACTGCATCGGCAAAGCTACAGGCTTCTATGATTGCCACTTCAGACTCCATGCTTCCGATATTGTCTACTATCACCTTGGATTTGTAATACGACCCTCCGCCATCGCCCTCAGCTCGGAGCACGTAGGCATACTTGCGGATGGCGCATGCCTTCGTCTCAATGTCGGCGGCATGGTAGCCATTCTTGTTGGTTCGCTCGGCTACTGTCTCAGCGGCTATAGCCTCAGCGTCGGCAAACGATACAGCCTTGATCAGGCAGACCGTCTGCGCATCTTGGATACTGTCCATCTGGTCTTCGCCTTGGATCACATACTTAGTCTTTACTTCGTACCAATTCTTTTCTTCCATGATTGTGTAGTGTTAAATGTATAATAAAATGAATGAATGATTTTATAAGAGAAGCGGAGAGCGCGCAGGGCACAGCAAGCGCAAAATAGCAACATCTGAATGAAGTAACGAAACAATATCTGCATTGAGCGTCTGTGATACGCCACTGCGTACCGGCTGTCTGCTTGCTGCGCGCTTCTGCGTCTCTCCGCTATGAGTGTGTCCGCCACACCTTTACCGGCATTCTCGTCGGGGGTGGTTTCTGTTCTTCGGCACCGTGCCGTCGGGCTCTCGTTGCCATCGCGTGAATTCTTGGAAGGCTTCCTCTATGTCGGCCTCATCGGTGTAAGCCTCAGCTTCAGCCTCAGCCCTTAAGCGCTCCGCTGTGCGCACATGGCGGCAGAACATACGCAGGAGCGTAGTCATCAGTTGGCATGCAGAGTCGAAGCCATAGTCGGAGGCCACTCGGCGAGCAATGAGGTAGTCAGCTTCGCGGAGGCTGAGGTTGAGGCGGTATCGGCGGTTTTTGGGCATAATGTCTATGTAGGAGTTAAGGAGTTATCCGAATCTATTATAATCACGGTCTTTCACCGGCACATCGTACCACTCTCTTACTTCCCTATCGTATTCCTCCTGCGTCATCTGATGGAACGTGTCCGTCCAGGGATCCGTCGTAAAGTCTGTTATGATCTTCACCGGCAGATCCGTCCATCGCGGGCGGTGCTTATACCATAAGCTCTTCCATAGCACCGTCTCCGGGCGGCCAAGCCTCTCGTCGGCAAGCCATTGGAACACCTTACGCCTCGGCACCACCCGGAACACGTGCACCGAGCGGTCACGATCCGTGGCCATGTAGCTCACGCCCGTCGTGTAGTCATTCTTCTTCTGTGTCATTGTCGGTCTGTCTCTGTTGTCGTTCTTTGATCTTAGCATAATAGTCATCTATGAGCACCGTCATCTGCGTGTCCGATCCAATGTAGCGCATAAGGTTCTGAGCCGCCTGCTTCACGTTGGGATCATGCGTCACCTTCGTGCCGAGCCAATCCTTGGGGCAGACCACATGGTCCATCTCGTTCACTAGCTCGCTCACGCTCTGATACAGTCCATCGTCGGATAGCTCACCGAGCACCCAAGTAGTAGGGCAGAGGTTGTAAGCCTCCTTCACATCTCGGCGAATCTTCTCGAAGACGAACTCCACCGTGAGCATCGCTGCGATCGCTCCAGCATGCACCATGCTCCCCTGCCCGCAAAGCTCACGCGTCAGGACTTGAGCAATACACATCTTCAGCGTCTCATACATGCGGCGCATCACAGGGCGAGTCTCTTCAGCCATCTCCTCATAGAACTCGGCCACGTCAGCCTTCCGCCCAAACTGCCGTGCGCTCTCCGAGTCCCACCGCGCCAAGCGGCGGAGCACCTCGTTGGCACGTTGCTTCACCCGCTGGCGGTAGAAGGGCGATAGCTGGATCTCTACTACGGCGCTGCGCACCATGTCGTGAGCAAACTCCTTGCGCAGGTAGCACGAATGCCACAGTGCCGAGAATATGAGAGCCTCTTCGCTCTTATCGTTCGTCATGCAAGCATAGTCGCGCTTGATGAGCTTTGCTGCGCTCGTAACCATCGCCTTCTGCATGCAGCCGCTCACCTTCTGTCGGAGCGAATCCTTGCGCACGCTCATCGGGATAGCCGTATTCGTAATGCTCGTATGGCGAGCGCTGATCACCGTCTTGCCATCCGAGGCCAAAGGTCTTTTTCTGTTGTCCATAGCGCCTCCGATTTAAAGTTCTTCAAGTTGTGGTTTAGTTCTCCTCGCGCGTCTGCAGATCTTGTCCATAGCCATCCTCAGTCGGCAGTCTTCTTTGCCACCTTTGTGCCCCATATGCTTCATCATCATGAGCGCCACCTTATATCGCCACGAATAAGCCGAGCGGGAAGCTTCCTTTCGAGCCATCTTCTCATCGTCAATGTAGAGGCCCACCAGCAGCGGGCGGACGATCTTCTTAGCAATTCTTGCCTTCATATCTTTTAGTATTTTGTCGTAAAACCATATTCCAAAGGGCTATCATCGCGCCCTTTCACGTATTCCTCATCAGCGCCCTCGGGCAGAAACTTCCACCCGAATCGCTTCTGATAGCGAGCCTCAAGAGCCTCGGAGCGAACGGTCCGATCATCGTAGCGCACCACCTGTCCAAAGTCGATCTCACGATCCACCGTCATATAGCCATGAGAGCGCAGATAGTAGCGAGCATTGCGCATAGATCTATTCATCTTGCCATCCACAGCCTTCAGCCGAAACTTCGAGACCTGCGGCAGTCCCATTCGCAGTCGTGCTGCATCACGCTTCCTCGCCGCACAGCCTGAAGCACTGAGATTGCGCCCGCGCGCCTTCAGCATCTCCACACAGCGAGGATCCTTCTTCAGATCTTGCCAATTCTTAAGTGCAGCCTCAGAGTGCACCCGCCTGTAAGCCATGCTCGATATGTACAAGCCACGCTCCCTGCGCCACTTGCTCACCACGTATAAGCCTACACCGAACACCGCGCAAAGCCTCACATTAGGCACATCCCTCAGCCTTCGGAGCAACAGCTCGCCCACATCGGTGAGCCTGTAGCGCCTCGCCATGCCATTACAGCCACAAGTCACTACTCGTACCAGCCGAGTGCTCGTCTCAAGATAGTGCTTCCTCATACCTCAGCCTCCCTCCGCCTTCTGTACGATCGCTCGGGGAAGATCATCGGCAAGCACATCTCCCTCAGCCTATCCACCATCCTCTCGCCATACTGCTCAGAGAGCTGCCGCCCCGTGAGATTCGTCGAAAGGATCGTATACAGCCTCCGAGAGTAGCGATACTCCAAGAGCTCCGCCATAGGCTGAAGCATAGTGCCATAGTGCATCACCTCCGCAGGCTCCGTGCCCACATCGTCGACGGCCAATACCGCACGCTCCTTCAGCCGCTGAAGCCTAAAGGCATCCGTACAAGCCTGAGCCACATCGCGAGCCGTCACGATCTGCAAGCCCTCAAGCCCCTCGTCGCGCTCACGCTGAGAGTAAAGCCCCGCAGAGTAGCACAAGTTCGCCGCCATCTGAATCGCACGGATCATCGTCGTCTTACCATCACCAGGCACGCCCATCATCAGCAAGCCGAAGCGCCCAAGCCTCTGCTCTACAGACTGCAGCCCCGATAGCTCCAAGCTCACCATACGGAGCAATTTCGATAGCTCCAAGCTATCCACCACTTGCCGTCCCGTCTGCCTCACCTGTTCGCCATAAGCCACAGAGAGCAGCTCCTCCGATTGAGAGCCCGCGGGCAGTCTAAAAGTCAAGGGTGTACTCCCATGCCTGAGCAGTCGCAGCCACTCCCCGACGGTGCTTGTACTTATCCTCTCGCTCTGTCGAGCCGAAGGGCGAAGCTCCGCCCTGTTGTTGCGTTCCAATTTTTCTTCCATAGTTGTTCGTCTTAAGTTTCATAAAGTCCTTATCCACTTGAATGCGCATCCACGAGTTGAAGTGCGTCTTAGCATCCACCATGTCGCGATGACAATACCGGCCGTTCATCTCGCAAGAAAGCGTCCACTCATCAAGCCGCTTGCGCAGCCCATCCTCAGTCAAGCCCCAGTGACCACTCACCACCCTCGTCCAACGGTCGTCCTTCGCCATCAGTCGAGCCTCGTAAGCCACATCAGCCACCACGCCCTCACGCGCGCGCGGCCTGCCACCCCGGGACTGAACGAGCCTACCGTCCGAACCTCCCAAGTCAGAGCCCTCACGTACGCATGCACGGGCGCGGGCGTCGTTGCCGGAACTTTCTTTTTCTTTTTCTTTTTCTTTAGAGAGGGGTGCAGGGGAGAGCATTTCTTTTTCCTTTTCTCTTTCTTTCTTTGTTAAGCAATTGTTATCCAATTGTTTTCCGCCCTCATTCTCAGCTATCTCCACATCGCCTGAAGCCTCAGCACCGATAGCCTCATCGCCAAGCGCCACATTGCCCCATCTTGAAGCCATGCCACGCCTTCCAGCCTCAGCCCGCTTACGGCTCACATTCAGCCTTCTGAGCCTCTCCTCCTCCATCTCGACAGAGAAGAATACACCCTCAGCCTCATCCACCGCAAACAGCCCAAAGCCCCTCACCACGTCCGATACAAGAGCAGCCTCCACGCCAAGCTCATAAGCCAAGACGTCAAGCTCATCAAGCCTCAGCCTCCCATCGTCAGCCTCAGCCATCCGCTCCTTGATCATCATATACACACCATAGCCCTCAGCGCCATGCACGCGCCTCAGCCTCAGAGCCTCAGCCCTGTTTCTCTCACCAGCCACCTGCGTAAACGTGCAAGCACGGCGGCGATCTCTCGATCTAAGTCTTCTATCCATATCCATTCACTTTTTGAGTTATAATCAATCGGGCTTCCGTTTTTCAACGAGTGGGCATCCGTTTTTCAACGAGTGGGCATCCGTTTTTCAACGGGTGGGCTTCCGTTTTCCAACGAGTGGGCATCCGTTTTTCAACGAGTGGGCATCCGTTTTTCAACGAGTGGGCATCCGTTTTTCAAAAGTGCTACCACTTCAGATCAAAAGTGCTACCACTTCAGATCTTCTTCTCGGCAGTAGGCGGAGGAATCGAACCTCCTAATGTGCGAAAGCCTCAAGTCAGTAGCCAAGCCCACCATCTGCGCCTATCCAGGATCACAGACCATACACGCGAGCCAAGCCGACGATTAAGCCCATGCGGCCTATCCATTTAGCCACCTATGCCTACCAAGATCAGCAGAGGAGAGGCGGGGAATCGAACCCCGTACTCGTTCCTACGAGTGCAACGAAAAGCGCGTCCTTCACGGCCAACATATCAATTCAAAATCAAAGAGGGTTAAACATAAATCCAAGCCCATCCAGCACGCGCCCAGTTTTCACCTCCGGCCTATCCATTTAGCCGGCGATCCTCTCCATCAGATCTCAGATGAGAGCACATCACTCATCCATCTGCTTACCATCACGCTGAGCCTCATAAGCCTCCACAAGCTGCTTCTCATTCCATGTAGGATGAGCCCGTTCAAGCTCATAGTAAGCACCACTGTTCTTCATCTCCTGAATCACAGCATCCTCATAGTCACTCTGCCCAGCAATGCCAAACATCAAAGCCAAGCCAACGCCAAGCCCGATCCATTTAAGTATAGAGACACACTTCTTCATAATCGTAACCTTAATTTTTCCTGTCTTTACCATGTCACAAGTCACAAGATCCAAGCACCAAGCTTCTCGCGTCAGCCAAAAGCAACTTTATAACCTCATGACCTCATGACCTCAAAAACTCAAAACTCAAAACTCATCAATACCAATCCCGCTCCTTAGCCCGGCGCTCCCTCACCTCGTCAAGCACCGACTGCTTCACCATCACCTTGCGCCCAATCCTTGAAAACGGGATCTCATACCTTCGGCACCAATCATACCACGTCGTAGCCGAAATGCCAAGCTCCTTAATAGCCTCAGCCTTCGAAAGCCATCTATCCTTCGGCTCAAGCATCTTCTTCACATCCTCAAGCAGCTTCACAATCTCGTCCCACTGCTCCTTCGGAATCTGAATAAACGTCTGCACCTGAGCATTCAGCCCATTCACCACACTCTGAGAAATATTCGTATTCATATCGCACATCTTCCTATTCATATCACACATCTTTAAGCGGTTATTATTCTCGTTCCAACTTCCGCTCAATCCGATAAAACCGATTGCCCGCAGCATCCATGTCAAACTCCATCGAATACTCCAGCCACCCAGCCTCCTTATTGAACGCCTTCACAGCCTGCAAAATCGCCTGCCGCGTAAACTCCCCTCTGGGGATACTCACTTCCGATCCTCTCGCCATCATCTTCATCGTAGCGCGAAGATCAATTCTCCTAATGATTGCACTTTTTTTTGCCATATTGCTTTGAAACATAATACAGATTATTTTTTTTGCCTTACCTTTTATCGCCTAATAGCACGCTG
>CALEKA010000094.1 GCA_937898715.1 uncultured Prevotella sp. | reverse complement strand
GCAATACAAAATGAAAGCTTGCTTTTATTTTGCATTGCCGAGGTGCAGCCTATTTTATTTAAAGATAGTGCAAACCGAGTGCAATACAAAATGAAAGCTTGCTTTTATTTTGCATTGCCGAGGTGCAGCCTATTTAGAAGTTGCATAATATTGTGCAATAATACTTCGCTTCTTACAATCCTCGTAGAATAACACCTAAGAACAAGAAGCTCGTGACAAAGTGTTGATGGAATAAATGGTTTTTAGGACAAATACTTTTAGAAAATATGGATTATATCTATCGTGAAAACAATATGAGGCAAATACCGACGAATAGGGTTGGTATTTGCCTCACATAAAAGAGTGTGCGTATAAGTTATTCGCTTGAATTACTCTGCACGGAGAGTAAAGCGCTTGAATGCAGTTACTGTGAGATCCTTGTCTGTTGACTTGAGGTACTCAGCAACGGTCATCTTGCTATCCTGAATGTACTCCTGGTTGAGGAGGCAAGATTCCTTGTAGAACTTCTTCATACGTCCGTTAGCGATATTCTGGATCATCTGCTCAGGAAGGTTTGCAGCCTTCTGCTCAGCAGTAGTCTTCTTCAGCTCACGAATCTGATCAGCTTGTTCTGCTGTGATGTTACCCTTCATGATGCCTTCTTCGAGGTGCTCCTCGCTTTCAGCGATGTAGAGGTTGAATCCAGCCTTCTTAAGAGCAGCTTCTACTGCCTTCTTTACCTGTTCTTCTTTAGTCTTCTCGATAGCAACCTTGAGCTCTTCATCCTTAACAGCCTGAGGAACGCTTGCTTCGTCAAGAGCTACAGGGTTCATTGCAGCTACCTGCATGGCAACATTGTGAGCTTGCTCTTCAGCAGGCTTGTTGGTCTGAACCATGGTGCAGAGCATGTGACGGCCCATGTGATCGTAGACAGCTACATTGTCGCCTTCGATGAAATTGTAGCCATCGAGTTCCATCTTCTCACCAGTGATACCGCTGCGATCTGTAACGGCTTCAGCTACGGTGTGTCCACCCATAGGCAGAGCGTTTACTTCTTCGAGGCTCTTGCACTTGTTAGCAACAGCTGCATCGAGGATGTCCTGAGCGAGCTTTACGAAATCAGCATTCTTAGCAACGAAGTCGGTCTCGCACTTGAGAGCGATGATAGCAGCAAAGCCATTTTCGCTCTTTACGAGTACAGCACCTTCTGCAGCTTCACGATCAGAACGCTTAGCGGCTACTGCCTGACCCTTCTTACGGATGATTTCGATAGCTTCTTCGATGTTGCCATTTGATTCAGCGAGTGCTTTTTTGCAATCGCCCAAGCCAGCGCCTGTCATTGTGCGCAGCTTCTTGATATCTTCTAATGCTACTCCCATTTTATTTGGAAATATAGATGTGTTAGTAATTAATGTGTAAAAAGAGAAAAGTATAAAGCATAAGGTAAAAGTACAAAAGTGTAATCTCGTAAGGGGGTTATACTTTCTACTTTATACTTTTATACTTTATACTTTTCATAAGTTTTGAGTGGATTACTCAGCCTTTGCTTCTTCTGCAGGAGCTTCAGCCTTCTCAGTACGAGCCTTAGAGGCACGCTTGTTGCGAGTCTTAGCTTCACCTTCGCCTGCAGCTTCGGTATCAACCTTCTCAGCCTTGCGTTCTTCGATACCTTCTGCGATAGCACCGCATACAGCGTCGAGGATTACTTCGATGCTCTTGTTAGAGTCGTCGTTGGCAGGGATGATGTAATCTACAACGTTAGGATCAGAGTTTGTATCGACGATGCCGAATACGGGGATACCCAAGCGCTGAGCTTCCTTTACGGCAATGTGTTCCTTGCATACGTCTACTACGAACAGGGCAGCGGGAAGACGAGTAAGGTCTGCGATAGAACCGAGGTTCTTCTCCAACTTAGCACGCTGACGAGAAATCTGGAGGATTTCGCGCTTTGAGAGGTTAGAGTAAGTACCATCGTTCATCAGTTTGTCGATATTGGCCATTTTCTTAACAGCCTTACGGATGGTGGGGAAGTTGGTGAGCATACCGCCCGGCCAACGTTCTGTAACGTAAGGCATGTTGACAGAGGCTGCCTTGTCGGCTACCACCTCTTTTGCTTGCTTCTTAGTAGCTACGAAGAGGACACGCTTGCCCTGCTTTGCGATTGCTTTCAAAGCTTCTGCAGCTTCGTCAATCTTAGCAACAGTCTTGTGAAGGTCGATGATGTGAATTCCGTTGCGCTCCATGAAGATGTAAGGAGCCATAGCAGGATTCCATTTACGCTTGAGGTGACCAAAGTGGCAACCTGCCTCCAAAAGGGTGTCAAATGTTGTTCTAGACATTTCTTTTTTTTTTTTCGTTTACTTTCTTTGTTAGTTGTGTTAGTTCAACCAGCCGAGAGGTAGCTCCTTCAATGAGTTCGCAAGGGATAGAGTGTACGATTTATAAAATCAGTTACTTTGGCCTTTGTTTGTCAGTTGAAAATAAGATCCTCTTGGTTTAGATACTAAACGTAAATCCAGCAGCAATCCTAATGTCATACCGCATATAGTATATATTTGTATGAAATTAGGCAGCGCAGAATATTAACGCTTGCTGAACTGGAAGCGACGACGAGCTTTGGGCTGACCTGGCTTTTTACGCTCAACGGCACGGGGGTCGCGAGTCATGAAGCCTTCAGCACGAAGAGCCTTCTTGTCATCAGCATTGATTTTCACGAGTGCACGGGCGATAGCGAGGCGAAGTGCCTGGCTCTGGCCAGTGAAACCACCACCGCAGAGGGTTACCTTGATGTCGTACTTTTCAGCAACGTCCAAAAGGGTAAGGGGCTGCTTTACAACAAACTGCAGGATGGGAGAGGGGAAATACTCAGTGAGGTCTCTCTTGTTAATGGTAATTTTACCTGTACCTTCGGTTACGTAGATACGGGCGATGGCGCTCTTACGACGGCCTAATGCATTAATCATTTCCATTACTGCTAAGCTTATTTAAGGAGGTTAATATCAATTGCCTTGGGAGACTGTGCTTCGTGCTTGTGGTCTGCACCCTCGTAAACGTAGAGGTTGGTGAGGAGCTTAGCACCGAGCTGGTTCTTAGGAAGCATGCCCTTTACAACGCGACGGAACAATTTGTCTGCACCATTAGGCTTAGCCATGATGCTGGCGGGAGTGTGTTCGCGCTGACCTCCAGGATAACCAGTGTAAGTCAGATAGATACGATCTGTCCACTTCTTACCGGTGAGCTGAATCTTATCGGCATTGATAATGATAACATTGTCACCACAATCTACGTGCGGAGTGAAGTTGGGTTTATACTTACCGCGCAGCAGTTTGGCAACTTTGGTGCAAAGACGACCGAGAACTTGGTCAGTAGCATCTACTACTACCCATTCTTTCTGTGCAGTCTCTTTGTTAGCAGAAATGGTCTTGTAACTTAAAGTGTCCACTTTTGTTTGTTTTAAAAATTGTAACTACTAATGTTTATCTTTTGCCGCGAACATTACCTAACCATTACATCCTGGCCAATAAAACGGATGCAACTATTAATCCGCGGCGTGGCTGGCTTTTGGCCGGCCAGATAATAATCGGCGTGCAAAAGTACTACTTTTTTTATTCATGACAAATATCTATGTGTGTTTTTTCATGATTTTGTGGCGTTTTCGTTGTAGAATAAGGTTGTTTTAGGAACGAAGAGCTTGTGATGGGCGTTTTATAGATAAAATACCAGGTGTATGATTGCCGTGTTCTTGTGAGATTTTATATAATACGGGGTGAATGACTTGAGTACATTACATAGTGTATTTCTAAGAACGCCTTTTCAGACTATCAAATTCAATTTTGTGTGTATATTTTTATCTTGTGCTTCATGATAATGTAAGTTTTTCTCTTTGTTTGAATAAAGATATGAGAGATTTGTGTAGAAAAAACGAACGGGAAATGCAATAGTTCACAAAAAAACACTACCTTTGCCAAGGTTTTGCGGCAGTAGCTCAGTTGGTAGAGCATGAGCTTCCCAAGCTCAGGGTCGCGGGTTCGAGCCCCGTTTGCCGCTCTTTTATTAATCCCTTAAGAGTTGTTTTAATAATTAAGAGAATTAAGTATTTTGACTTGATACTCTGCTATTATTGAATGCTCATTAACTTATACGGACGCTATGGCTTTGGTGTTGATAGCAATTATGCTTATCGGCCTTGTGCTGATTGCAACGGAGTCTTTGAATCATATCAATAAGGCGGCAGTCGCTATGTTTGCGGGTGTAAGTTGTTGGCTCGTTTTTATTGCCAATGGGGCGGATATTGTCTGTGTAGAACATGCAGGTGAATTTGGACAATATCTTTTAGGGCAGTCTTTGACTTCCGTTAATGTGAAAGACTTCATTTCTTCTCATATATTTTTTAGATATATTGTAAAGTGTGCCAATATAGTGCTCTTCTTGTTGGCGACAACAAGTATTGTAGAAGTACTCAATAATAATGGTTGCTTTGATTTCTTGCATGAATGGTTGAGAACGCGTCGTCCACGTAAATTACTATGGATGTTGGCATTCTTTACCTTTATAATCTCAGCGAATTTGGACAATTTGGCAACGGTTGTATTGATGCTATCGATTATTCATCCTTTGCTTCAGACTGATAGCCAAAGGCGTGTATATGGCGCTGTAGTAATTCTTGCTGCCAACTGCGGAGGTGCAATAACGGTAATTGGCGATTTGACTAGTTTGAAACTTTGGGATGCAGGATTAGTTACTCCATCAATATACTTCTTGAAATTAGCGATTCCAGTACTTGCAGCGTTGGCTGTTATGCTATGGCTTGTAGGCAAAAATTTACCCGCTCGCATAGAACTTTCGCTTGATAGGTTGCCATATCGAGGAGACGATACCTTGCTCTCGCGTCCGCAACGATTGTTGATGCTCTTTGTTGGAATGGGAGGCTTATGGTTCATACCGAGCTTTCATCGAATTACGCACTTGCCTCCTTTCTTGGGCGCACTTTGTGTGTTGGCGCTCTTGTGGATGGTAAATGAGTTGTGCAATCGGCAATTGTTGGGAAGTGATAAAATGGTTTTAAGGCGTTTGCCTATGGCACTGCAGTATGCCAATCTTCAAAATGTATTATATTTTGTCGGGCTGACTTTAATGTTTGGAGCAGTGGCTGAGACTGGAGTATTTCATCATCTGTCAATACAGATTAATAATATGCAAATAATGGCTCCTCTTGCAGCCTTCTTAGGTACGATTATGTCGGCTTTAGTTGGCAATGTGCCAGTGTTGTTAGGTAGTGTAGATGTAGTCAGTCAACTCAATCTACCTCAAGATGTGGTAACGACGGATGGAAGTCTTTGGCCCGCATTAAGCTTTGCTACCTCTATGGGAGGGTCTATGCTGCTGACTGGCAGTATAGCAGGCGTTTTGCTGATGCGAATGGAAGGGTTGAGCTTTAGATGGTATTTGCGCCATATTACGCCCAAGGTTGTTGCGGGTTATGCGGTGGGATATATTATTATAATTGTCATGATGCTTTGTGGCTTATTCTGATAAACTCGCGGTAAGCATATGCGGTGGGCAATCTTCTCTCTGAGGAGTAAACAGATAACAATAGAATTAGAACTCTTATTATAAAGGAATAGATATGAGCAAAATTAGATGTGTAGGTGTGCTCACTTCTGGTGGTGATGCTCCTGGTATGAATGCAGCAATTAGAGCTGTGACTCGTAGTGGAATATGTAATGGTTTCAAAGTGAAAGCCATTTATAGAGGCTATGATGGCTTGATTAATGATGAAGTAAAGCCATTTACCACGGAAGATGTAAGTAATATCATTCAGACGGGTGGAACTATTTTGCGTACTGCGCGTTCGAAGGAATTCGAAACTGCTGCTGGTAGGAAAAAAGCCTATGAGACCTTGAAGAAAGAGGCAATTGATGCTTTAATCGTAATAGGCGGAAATGGTTCGCTAACGGGCGCAATGAAGTTGGCTGAGGAGTACGATTTTCCTTGCATAGGTCTGCCAGGCACTATTGACAACGATCTTTATGGTACGGATAGTACGATAGGATACGATACCACTCTCAATACCATTACCGAATGTGTCGATAAGATTCGCGATACAGCGACTTCGCATGAACGCATATTCTTCGTAGAAGTGATGGGACGTGATGCTGGTTTCTTAGCACAGAATAGTGCAATTGCAGCTGGCGCTGAGGCGGCGATCATCCCAGAGGATACGACGGGTAGTGATCAGTTGATAGAGTTTATGGAGCGCGGTATACGCAAGAGTAAAAAGAGTTGCATTGTCATTGTAAGCGAAAGTCCTAAATGTGGTGCAATGTACTATGCAGAACGCGTAAATAAGGAATATCCTAATTTTGATGTGCGTGTGTCTATACTCGGACATCTTCAGCGCGGAGGTAGTCCATCAGCTCGCGATAGAATACTTGCTTCTCAAGTAGGTGTTGGTGCTATCGAAGCATTGGTGCAAGGACAGCGTAATGTCATGGTCGGTGTGCGTAATAATGAAGTGGTATATGTTCCCTTTATAGATGCTGTAGGCAAGCGCAAGGCTATGGATAAGAAACTGATAAAAGTGCTTGATGAACTGAGCATTTAGAATTCCGCGCTTTTAATGAAAAAGAGTAGCTAAACTAATCTGTATACACGTCTGTGCTTACAGATTAGTTTAGCTACCCTTTCTTTTATGTTTTTCTACGTTTTTAGGTCAAATTGGAATAAGAATTCATGTGCGTGCTCATTCTAAAAATGGCTGATATAGAACAGAAAAGCATGAGAAGAATTTGCTGAATCAAAAAAAGTTTGTAATTTTGCACCGCTGTTACGAGCTAACGGCATTATTCAAACCTATTAAAATTAAATACAACAAATGGCAACTAAAATCAGATTGCAACGTCATGGCCGTAAGGGCTATGCATTTTACAGCATTGTAATCGCTGACGTAAGAGCACCACGTGATGGTAAGTTTACTGAAAAGATTGGTACTTATAACCCCAACACCAATCCTGCCACAGTAGATTTGAATTTCGAACGTGCACTTTATTGGGTAGAGACAGGTGCACAGCCTACTGACACAGTACGCAACATCCTCTCAAATGAAGGTGTAATGCTCATGAAGCACCTCAATGGTGGTGTTCGTAAGGGCGCTTTCGATGAAGCTGCTGCAAAGGCTAAGTTCGAGGCTTGGAAGCAGAGCAAGGAAGCTAAGGCTACTGCTGCTGCCGACAAGAATGCTGCTGACAAGAAGGCTGCAGAAGCTGCCCGTTTGGAAGCAGAGAAGAAGGTGAATGAAAAGATTGCTGAGAAAGTAGCAGAGAAGAAGGCTGCAGAAGCTGCTGCAAAGGCAGAGGCTGAAGCTGCTGCTGCTCAGAGCGAGGAAGCTACTGAAGCTCCTGCTGAAGAAGCTCCCGCTGAAGCATAATCTATTCGCTAAAGTCCGATTATCAAAAAAGGACAAAATTATAAGGAACATGGACGGCTTTCGAGTCAACATGTTCCTTTTTTAGTTTGTGGCCAACTCCGACTTAGCTAATTTACAAACTTACTTTAAAGAATCTTCTGAAAGAAAAAAGTTCAAGATTCTCTTTTTTATACATTCTGTTTGCACTAACTTTGTCAATCGAAACTATAAACTTAAGAAATCACATTATGAAGAAAGTCCTTTTTGCTTTGATGCTTTTGCTTTCGTTGCCTGCTATGGCACAGAATACTACAGACATGAAACGCTATCTGGCAGGTGCTGTTCCTACGGTAAATGGGTATGTACAATTCGATGCGGAATACAGCATCGCAAAGAAGTCGAAAGCAGAAATCATGGATTCTTTGCGCAGTTTCGTACAGAGAGAATTGATTGATGGCCCAGACCAGCTCCCGCAATCTCGCATTACTGAAGTTAGTCCAGATAGTGGAATAATAGCTGCCAGTATTGAGGAATATATGTACTTCAAACGTACAAATTGGCAGATACATCGAGTGAAGTTCTATTATCAACTTGTGTTCCGTGTAAAGGATGGTAGTTTCACTGCAACAATGCGTCGATTGCACTATCGTTACGATCCCGAAGTGACTGCGGGTGATTTTGATGATGATCGTCGTGCTGAAAATTGGATTACGGACGAAGCAGCCTTGTCAAAGAATGGTACGAAGTTGCAGCGCATAAGTGGAAAGTTCCGTAAGCACACGATTGATCGTAAGAACTATATTTTCAAGCATGCAGCGAAAGTTGCGGGCCTTGTTTCTAACAAAAAGGTGATTACGGTCGAGGTAGATGATGACGAAGACTGATAACATTTAGTTTTTAGAATTCTCTTTGGATACGCATTTTTGTGAAAGCAATCCTTGCAAAAAGTGCATTCTTGTCCATTGTAGAGACATAAAGATATGGATACCCTAACAATTTTCATTCCTGATAGTCAGTGATGAAGATTGTTAGGGTACTATGTTTAGACTCGTAGGATCAGTGATGTTGATGCGTATTTTCTGCTACTTCTGCGGGTAAGTTCGAGCTATCTTTAACGTGTAGAAAACTATCGAATTTCCTCATCGTGAATAATGTGCCTTGACTTAGTTTGTAATGTACTCCGAACATCGTTCTTACCCGGTTAAAACGAAGGTTTTTCCGTTTCTTCATGAAGGTTTTTCCATTTCTTCATGAAGACTTAGCCATCGTACACCGCCCAGTGGCAGCATTGCCACCGCCCAGTGGCAGCATTGCCACCGCCCGGTGGCAGCATTACCACCGCCCGGTGGCAGCATTGCCACCGCCCGGTGTACGATGAAAAGATGTACGTTCGCAAACGATAAGATGGTTATTCGCAAATGGTATGATGTACAATTGCAAACGGTAAGATACTTATTTGTAAACGTCTTGATGTTCTGTGAGATACTACCTCTATAAGAGAAGTAGGGGCAGAAATGCTATTCTTCAAGCGCCTTAATGAGCTTTTCCACAGCAACATCGGGCGAGGGAGATTCAGAAAGTAATGTGACGAATTTTGAGCCGACGATAACTCCTGATGTGTAAGCACAAGCAGCTTCTCGTGTGGCTTTGTTGGAAATGCCGAAGCCAACGAGTAGAGGATTATTTAAGTGCATGCTTTGCAAACGAGCAAAGTAGGCTTGCTTGGCATCTGAGAATGATTGTTGTGCCCCCGTGACGGATGCAGAACTTACGGCATAGATAAAGCCAGAACTATGGGCATCGATTTCGCGAATGCGTGTTTCAGGAGTCTCTGGCGTGACGAGAAAGATGAGTTCAAGTCCGTAGCGCTTCGTGATATCGGCATATTCCAATTGAAATCGATCAAAAGGGAGATCAGGTATGATGAGTCCATCGATGCCTACTTCCTGACACCTACGGCAGAAATCTTCATATCCGTAGTGTAGGATGGGATTGAGATATCCCATGAGGATAAGTGGCATACTGACGCTTTGACGAACGTTTTCGAGTTGATCGAAGAGCTTGTGTAGGCTCATTCCGTTTTTTAGAGCTTTGGATGCTGCTCCTTGAATGGTAGGCCCATCGGCCAATGGGTCGCTAAATGGTATGCCAATTTCTACCATATCTATTCCACCGTTTTGCAAGGCTTTGATGTTGGGTATAGTAGATTCGAGAGTTGGATGACCAGCACAAAAGTATACTGATAGAATATTCTCTTTCTTGTTGTGGAAAAGCTGTTGTATGCGATTCATGGTTGCGTGGTTTTAATTTGATCGATGAATTTTTTTACTGAAGCTACGTCTTTTATAGCAGGACTTATTTCAAATCCGCTGTTGATGTCGTAACCCACTAAGCATGGATGGTGGAATTTTTGCAGAGAACTAACAGAATCGGGTGAAAGTCCTCCACTAAGTAAGAATGGCGTTGGACCTGGGTATCTTGAGAGTAAACTCCAATCGTAGCTTTGTCCGCTACCACCAAACTTAAGGGTAGGGGTATCAAATAGGAAATAATCTACTTTTCCTACATATTCAGCGGTTTCACTCACAAAAGTCTCGGTCACGGGTACAGCTCTGATCACTTTGATACCTTTCTCTCGAAAGCTTTGACACATTTCGGGAGATGCCTTCCCATGTAGCTGAACTGTTTGTAGGTGAAAGTCTTTTACATGTTGAATCACGTCCTGAAATTTCGGGTGAACGAACACTCCTACTCGTATAACGCTATCTGGAATATAATCAGGCAGTTCGCTAACATAACGCGGAGAAGGAGGGTAAAAAATGAATCCCATCCAGTCGGGACCAGCTTGTTCGATGGCACGGATATTGGACGTATCTCGCATGCCACATACTTTGATAATCATGATAATTCTTCAATGTATTGCTTTAATCTTTCTCCAGGTTGGTTGCTCGACATGAAAGCTTCGCCTATGAGGAAACCTTTATAGCCAATGGTTTGTAGATGACGCGCTATCTGAGGCTGCAAGAGTCCGCTCTCAGAGATAGGCAATGGTCCTGATGGCAGTAAGGGAAAAAGTTCTTCTGACTGAGTAGGCGAGGTCTTGAAAGTCTTGAGATTTCGATTGTTCACACCAATCACATCGATGCAAGGACTGTAAGCCTCTAATTCTTCTTTGCTATGAATCTCCAGAATCACTTCAAGTCCCACTTCATGGGCAAATGCTGCAAGTTCGTGGCACCTCTTATTCCCGATGGCAGCTGCTATGAGCAGACAAGCATCGGCTCCTGCGGCGCGAGCTTCAAGCAACTGATATTCATCAACTACAAACTCTTTGCGAAGAATGGGAAGGGTGGTTATTGGACGAGCACGACGCACATCATCAAGCGTTCCTCCAAAGTAGTTGTGATCCGTCAGAATTGATAAGGCAGCAGCACCTGCGGCTTCGTACTGAGGTATGATGTCTTCTACATGAGCTTCTCGACGAATCCAGTCTTTGGATGGGGAACGACGTTTGAACTCAGAGATAATACCTCCGCGGTGTGTTTCAAGTGAGTGACGCAAACTTCGTACGGGAGGCAAATCTGCAATCGCCTTCTCAAGTTCTTGTTGAGGAACTTTTGTGCGTGCTTCTGCCACTTCTATACGCTTGTGTGCTATGATTTCAGATAAGATATTTTGGCTCATAGGGAGAGGGATGAATCAAGAGTTTAGTTGTACGAATTTCTCAAAAGTCTTTAAGGCTTTGCCGCTTAATAGGGATGCTCGTGCTTCTTCAATGCATGTAGGGAGATCTTTATCTGGACATATCGTGTGAATGCCCGCTGCAGCATTGATTAGAACAACCTGCGTCTGTGATGAAGTGGCACATCCCTTGAGAACATTGTCGAATATTCTACGTGCTTCTTCTGCCGTTTTCCCACCATAAAGTTCCTGTTGATCAACGGTTTGAAGACCGAGTTGCTTAGGCGAGAAAATGCTTTCAGAATGATTGGATACAATCTTGAAGTCGTCTGTTAGTGAAATTTCGTCGTATCCATCTAAGGTGTTGACTACGGTGAATCCAATGCCTATTTGCTGCAAAGTGTTGGTGTATAATCGCATCTGTTGGAGGTCGGCCACGCCAAGTAGTTGGCAAGCTGTGCCCGAAGGATTAACCAATGGTCCAAGGAGATTGAAAATGGTCTTTACTCCCAATGCACGTCGAAGTGGAGCTACTGTAGCTAATGCTGGGTGGAAGAGAGGAGCATGAAGATAAGCTATGCCACAAGAGTCGATGCTATTGCGCAATTTGTCTTCTTCGTTGGTGAATTTTACACCATGTTGTTCAAGCACAGTGCTAGCTCCACTTACAGATGATGCACCATAGTTGCCGTGCTTTGCTACTTTGTAACCAGCACCTGCCACTACAAAGCAAGCGCAAGTGGATATGTTGAATGTATTCTTTCCATCGCCTCCTGTTCCCACAATGTCGAGTGCATGATAATCGGATAGGTCAATGTGGCGAGCGCGCTCTATCAAGGCATCACGAAATCCAAGTAGTTCTTCTACATGAATATCGCGCATTCTGTATACTGTGAGAAGTGCTGCTGTCTGCGCTTCGTTGTATTGCTTATCGGCTACGTTGAGAAGCAATTGATGTGCTTCTTCTCGAGAGAGTATGGCGTGTTGAAATAGTTTGTCAAGTATAGCTTTCATAGGAGAGTCAAATCTTAATGATTAACGAAGTTTCGAATCATTTCGTGTCCGAGGGGAGTAAGGATGGATTCGGGATGGAATTGAATGCCATGTACGTCGTATTGTTTGTGGCGAAGGCCCATAATTTGTCCTTCTTCGCTGATGGCTGTTATTTCCAAACATGATGGAAAATCTTCTTTACTTACAACCCAAGAGTGGTAACGACCTACGTCAATGGTCTGCGGAAGAGACTGGAATATATAGTCATCAGCAGTAATCTTAACGGGTGTCTGTACACCATGGAATACTTTGGGCAAATTAAAGAGTTTTGCGCCAAATACTTCGCCAATAGCCTGCTCGCCTAAGCATACGCCGAGAATGGGCTTTGTTGGCGCATAATGTTGGATGACGGCTTTGAGAAGGCCGGCTTCATCGGGAATGCCAGGACCTGGTGAAAGCACAATCTTGTCGTAAGCTTCAATCTCGTCGATCGAGAACTGATCATTGCGTTTTACACAGACCTCAGCGCCTTCTTCCTCTATGTATTGGAACAGATTGTATGTGAAAGAATCGTAGTTGTCGACTATAAAAATTTTCATGCTTCTTCGTTTTGATTGGTTTCTGCTATCTCTATGGCTTTACGAAGGGCTCCAAGTTTGTTATTGACCTCTTGCAGCTCGTATTCTTCATTGCTTGCGGCTACGATGCCACCTCCAGCTTGAAACCAAAGTTCACCATTACGGCTTACAAACGAGCGGATGGTAATGGCCTGATTGAGCGTTCCATTCAGTCCGATAAATCCGATGCAACCTCCATATGCTCCTCTATTGTGTGGCTCGTATTCGCTGATAAGCTGTAATGCACGTACTTTAGGTGCACCGCTTAATGTACCAGCAGGGAACGTATCGGCCAGAAGCTTGATGGGATTTGTACCAGGACGAACGTTCCCGCTTACTCTGCTCACGAGGTGTATTACGTGGCTGTAGAATTGTGTGTCTTTCAGAAAATCTACTTTTACACCAGTGCAGTGTCGGTTTAAGTCGTTGCGTGCCAAGTCTACAAGCATTGTATGTTCAGCATTTTCTTTAGGATCATCCAAAAGAGCTTGTGCTGCTTTAAGGTCTGCTGCACGTGTGCCTTGACGACGAGTCGTTCCAGCGATGGGGTCGATGTAAGCCATGCCATTATCTTCTATGCGGCAATGTGTCTCAGGTGAAGAACCGAAGATACGGAATCCACCAAAGTCGAAATAGAAGAGGTAAGGTGAAGGATTTATTCGACGTAGAGCACGATAAAGTTCAAAGTCGTCGCCTTGATATTTCTGAATGAAACGTCGTGAGAGCACAATCTGGAATACGTCTCCTCGCTTGCAGTGTGCTATGCCTCGACGAATGTTGGCTTTGTGTTCTTCGTCTGTAAGCGGAGAAGTGGTAGGGCCAACAGCATGGAATGCATAAGTGGCGTAGTTTCGACTCATTACTGCTCGTACTATGCGGTCTGCTCCACTCTGCTCGCCATCCGTAAGCATCTCCAATAATTTGAGTTCGCTACTGAAATCATTGAATACGAGTAGGTATTTGTAGAGAATGTAATGAATGTCTGGGGCGTCATTACGTGCTTCTTTGCTATCTTTTACTGAGATATTTTCGAAGTAGCGGATGGCATTGAAAGAGGTATACCCATAGAGTCCACAATAGCCACTATCTTCTCCTTCAACGTGAAATAGTTCGATAAAGTCTTCAAAAGCATCGGCCACGTTGTAAGAGGATGTTATATCTCGTTCGATGGAAGTATTGTCGGGCAGGTTGAATATGGCTTTGCTATGACTCACACTAAAAGACGCAATGGGTTGCAATCCGATAAACGATTTATTGTTTTCGGAGCCGTGATAGTCAGAGCTTTCCATCAAAGCGCTTTGAGCAAAGAGGTCGCGCACTTTAAGATAGGTGCTCACGGGAGTGCTCAAGTCGCCAGGCAGCTTGATGGCTTTCACTTTATAATGGAACGTATTCTTAATAGAATTCATAGTTAGGGTCTTTACTTTGCTTTGTTACTTTTCTGTAGGAGCATATTGAGATGCATATTTCAGATAAGTGTCCATATCCTTATCGCCTCTTCCTGAAAGGGTGAGCACCACGATGTCAGTGGGCTTGAAATGAAGACGATGAAGGGCACCAAGAGCGTGGGCCGACTCTAATGCGGGGAGAATGCCATCCAAGCGATTGAGTTCGTAAGCTGCAGCAAGAGCTTCGTCATCATTGATAGCCAATGCTTGTGCTCTACCTGTCTTTACTAAGTGGGCATGGAGCGGTCCGATTCCAGGGTAGTCCAATCCTGCTGAGATGGAATAGGGCTCAACGATCTGTCCGTCTTCATCTTGAATTACGAGCGATCGGAATCCATGAAGAACACCTTCTTCACCAATATTGAGGGTAGCTGCTGTCAGTCCCGAATCAACGCCTTTACCGCCAGCTTCGGCATAGACGATTTTTACGTCCTTGTCATCAAGAAAATTGAATATAGTACCTGCTGCGTTTGAACCACCACCGATGCAAGCCACTAAGTAGTCGGGTGTGGGACGTCCTTCTTTTTCCTGCAGTTGCTTGCGAATTTCAGCGCTGATGACGCTCTGAAGGCGTGCCACCAGATCAGGGTAGGGATGTGGTCCCATTGTAGAACCAATAAGATAGAATGTGTCTTCGGGATGACAGCACCAATCGCGAATAGCCTCGTTGCAGGCGTCCTTAAGTGTTTGGTTTCCGCTTTCTACAGCCACGACCTTAGCTCCGAGAAGTTTCATCTTTTCTACGTTGGGGCGTTGTCTTTTTACATCGAGCGCTCCCATATAGACCACGCAGGGCATGCCCATCAGAGCGCATACTGTAGCTGTAGCAACGCCATGTTGTCCAGCTCCAGTCTCGGCTACGATGCGTTTCTTGCCCATTCTGCGAGCAAGGAGAATCTGACCTATGGCATTGTTGATCTTGTGTGCACCTGTATGATTGAGGTCTTCACGTTTCAGGTAAATCTTACATCCATGGATCTTGCTAAGATTCTTGGAGAGATAGAGTGGGGAAGGACGTCCGACGTAATCGCGGAGGAGGTCTGCAAATTCTTGTTTGAAATCCTCGCTATCGAGTACCTTTCGATAGTTCTCTCTTAGTTCTTCTACGCATTTCTGTAGTATTTCTGGGATGTAGGCTCCTCCGTATCTTCCGAAGTAGCCATTGTCTGTTACGTCGTATTGGCTCATATTTTGTGTAAGTTTTGGATTGTTTCGATTTACATTTGTTTCAGCCTTCAATTAGTCTCTGACGTGGAATACTCTATGTGCTGCTACGAGTAGTTCCCCTTTTTAATACAAATGCTTAGTCGGAAAATAATAAAAATGGCGGCTTCGTCGTAAGTTCTGACGAGCCGCCTTTGGGATATCATAATCAACTATGGCATTTCTTTAGGGGTATATAGAGTCAGCTTACGACAAAGAGTTGTAAGCTACGCCAACAAAACATATTAAGAACTGAGTTGTATGACATATTTCTATGATTTTGTTTGTTACTGCTGCAAATGTAAAGCATATTTTATTAATGAACAAACAAAAGGAAGAAAAAGTTTGTATTTTTCTCAATTTTGTTGCATTTTGCTATTGTTTGTTAGCTTCTTTATTGTTTCTCTTGCAATAGAGATTGCATTTCGTTAATTCCTGACGTGAAGCATCGATCTGTAGCTTAGATCTTTTCGATAGCAAATTTTTCGGGATGTTTTCCTTGGAACTGGCTGTAGTATTGCATGATTGTGCGCATGTCCTCATCGACGTTGCCTGATGGTATAATAGTCTGCGTGCATACGATTTGCTTTTTAGAGTAATCGAGCGCATAGAGGAGTATGGGCAGATTAGCTTTGAGAGCGATGAAGTAGAAACCACGTTTCCACGTGCTTACTTTGGAACGTGTTCCTTCAGGCGTTACGGCGAGTGAAAAGTGTTGAGAGGCTTTTGCACGTTCGGCTAATTGATCAGTTAGGCTGGTGTGTTTACTCCTTTCTACGGGAATGCCTCCCATCTTGCGGAACATAGAGCCTAATGGGCCTCTGAACCATTCTTTTTTCATGAGGAAGTTGGAAGTCTTTCCCATGGCAGTATAGAAGATTTTGCCGACGAGAAAGTCCCAATTGCTTGTATGGGGGGCAATGCACAAGATGCATTTATCGGGAGTGGACTCTGTGATGTGATAACTCCAGCCACACCAATCGAAGAGGATTTTTTGACAGAGACGTCTTATCATTTTTGGAAACGTTATTCTTTTGTATGAATGCTGATAAGGGGTCAAACATTCTGTATTAGCACACATGATGCACTTTTAGAGAATGATTGACCCCTTATGCTATTATGCTTTGATAATGCGGTCGTTGAGCTCATTCACTTTCTGAGTGAACTCTGTCTTAAACTTTTTGTAAAATTCTTTTTCAGAACCTTTCTCCGTATGGCTGATTCGAGCTACGTATTCGTCGTGAATCACGAGAATCTCTTTCATCAACTGTTCGAGAGTTTCTCTGTCGGCTTGTTGACACATGCTGAGTGCTACGCAGTCAGCAAAGAGATCGGCTGAAATTGCTTTTACGCTTTTCTTGAGTTGTTTGCGATTGGCCATGTTCGTATGGTTTTTATTTATGAAATGAGGTGAGCATGCATTTCTTATTGCATACGCTGATCCTCTTTTATTGCTTGCTGATGATTTCTCTGCCTTTAAGAATGGCCTGCTCGTTCATAGGCAGTAAGTCTTGATGGCGTGCGGGTAGCGTCTTATGCAATGCCTTCATTACGCTGTCTATTGAAACGATAGGGTGCACTTTGAGAAATCCTCCTAAAATGAACATATTGAAACATTTCATCATAGACATTTCTGCAGCCGACTCCATGGCAGGAATGTGCCATGAGGTGATGTCTGTACGAGAGGGCTTATCGATGATTCCGAAACTGTCATATATGAGTGTTCCTCCTGCTTTTACTTTAGATTGGAACTTATCGAGCGAAGGCTGGTTGAGCAATATGGCAGTATCATATGCGCTGAGGATAGGTGATGAAATAGGCTCATCGCTTATAATGACTGTCACATTGGCTGTTCCGCCTCGTTGTTCTGGTCCGTAGGCAGGCATCCAAGTTACTTCTTTTCCTTCCATTAGCGCAGCGTATGCGAGAATTTTTCCCATTGACAATACGCCTTGTCCGCCAAATCCGGATATGATGATTTCTTGTTTCATTTCGTTTATTGTTTATCCTTCAAATCACCAATGTGATAGAAATCGAACATATGTTCCTCCATCCATTGATTGGCTTTTATCGGGGATAATTTCCATCCTGATGAGCACGTTGACACAATTTCTACCAGGTTGGAACCTTTACCTTGCATAGAATTTTCAAAGGCGTGTCTTATGGCTTTCTTTGCTTTTCTGATAGCTGCCACACTATGTACGCTTTGACGAGTCACGTAGGCTGTTCCTTCGAGTTTGGCTGCGAGATCGGTAATGTTGAGAGGATAACCATGCAACTTAGGGTCTCTGCCGTAGGGGCATGTCACGGTCTTCATACCCAAGAGAGTGGTTGGGGCCATTTGTCCGCCCGTCATGCCGTAGATTGCATTATTAATAAATATCATGGTGATGTTTTCGCCACGATTGAGGGCATGAATGGTTTCTGCTGTACCGATGCAAGCTAAGTCGCCGTCTCCTTGATAGGTGAATACTAATCTATCGGGCCAAAGACGCTTACATGCAGTGGCCAATGCTGGAGCTCGTCCGTGAGCGGCTTCGTGCCAATCGATGTCGACATATCGATATGCAAATACTGCACATCCTACAGGGCTGATGCCGATTGTCTTTTCTTCCATACCCATTTCGGCTATGATTTCGGCTATCAACTTGTGTACAACTCCATGTGAGCAGCCAGGACAATAATGCATGTCCGTATTGTTGAGCAATTTGGGCTTTTCGTAGACCAAATTCTCTGGCTTTATTATATCTTCTCTTGTCATGGGTAATTGCTGTTATTTATTCTTTATACCCGGCATTCTGAGCATTACTTCTACCATTTTGATAATGACGGAGAATAGTCCGGTAGCATACCATATCATCATATGCGCTTTGTCCACTAAGATTCCAATCATAGCCACGAGGGCCACGAGTATGAATATACTATTGAGTATATTTCTGATGAACAGATTGCGAGTCATCTTTCGTCTTTCTTTAAACTTTTCTGGATGACGTAATCGTTCTAATATGTCGTTTGAGTTGGTTGAAGGCATAATAGTTTGCGGATTGCGTGATGATAACGTTATAATTGTTGTGCGTGTGTGCGAATGAGTAATAGAATTTATGCTTTTCGCTTCTTCACGTGATATGCGATGAAGCTATTCGTTATACTCACTTGTGGAAGTGACCTTGATTCCTTCGTTCTCCTTCATTAGGGACGAATTACTCAAGATGAGTCTTATAGTTTACGCTATTTTTGCATCTTCTTCAGGGCCTGAATTATCTCGTCTGGATCGGGGACAATACCACCCAATCTTCCGTAATGTTCTACGGGAACAGCTCCTTCTACTGCACAGCGCACATCAAAGATCATCTGCCCAGCATTGATTTCTACTACGAGAATGCCCTTGACTCTCTTGCTGAGTGCTTTGATCTCCTTTTCAGGGAAAGGCCATAATGTGATAGGGCGGAATAGTCCTACTTTCATGCCCTGCTTACGTGCAATCTCCATGGCTTTCTGTGAGATGCGTGCAGCAGATCCGAAAGCTACAATTACATAGTCAGCATCGTCTGTCTGTTGTGTCTCGTAGCGTACTTCTTTATCCCTAATTGTTTGATATTTCTCCTGCAAGTGCAAGTTTTTCTGCTCCATCTTAGCAGGATCAAGCTCTAGAGAAGTGATTACGTTGGGAGAACGCTTTTTCAAGCCATGCCCATTGGCTGCCCAAGGGCATTCTTTCGCTATTTCTTCTTCTGTGCGACGTTTCTTAAATGGAGGCAATACAACTTTCTCCATCATCTGTCCGATAACGCCATCAGAAAGAATCATTGCGGGATTGCGGTAGCGGAATGCGAGCGTGAAGGCTAAATCAACAAAGTCTGCCATTTCTTGTACTGATGCGGGTGCAAGCACGATTACGTTGTAGTCGCCGTTTCCGCCACCTCGTGTAGCTTGGTTATAATCGCTCTGTGAGGGTTGGATCGTGCCGAGTCCAGGCCCACCGCGTTGTACGTTTACTATAAGTCCAGGAACTTCAGCTCCGGCCATATAGCTAATGCCTTCTTGCATGAGTGCTACACCGGGTGATGATGAAGAGGTCATTACTTTTTTGCCTGATCCGCCTCCGCCGTAAAGCATATTGATAGAAGCCACTTCGCTCTCTGCCTGTAGTACCACCATGCCTGTGGTCTCCCAAGGTTTGAGTTCGGCAAGTGTTTCCAATACTTCACTTTGTGGAGTAATAGGGTATCCAAAATATCCATCGCAGCCACAGCGTATGGCTGCTCGTGCAATGGCTTCATTACCTTTTAATAGGAGTACTTCGTTTTCTTCTTTCATAGAAGTATGGTTAAATTCGCAGTGAATCTATTGAGTTAGGCTTGCTATGGCGTACAATAATTCACATTGAAATTCTTCTTTCTAAAAAGGACACTTCTGTATTGTGAGAGGAATGCATCATTCTCTATAAAGGGAATCTTTTACCTCTTTCGGAATAAGTGAATATGTTGTCTGCTTCTCCGCTTTTCAGAATGTGGCCTATTATTATTCTTCTTTTGCTTTGTATACGCTAATACAACCATCTGGACAAACGATTGCACATGATGCACATCCTATGCAAGTATCATTGATTTCTTCACAGAATGCATATCCTTTGTGGTTGACCTCTTTGGTTGTTAGTGCAAGTGTGTGTGTCGGGCATGCTACTACGCAAAGTCCGCACCCCTTGCATCTGTTGGTGTCGATGACAAGGGCTCCTCTTATCTTGCTCATTTTGCTTTATATTTCTTTTTACTTGAATCCGCTTATGACAAAGGCTGCTGGTTTCTATAAGACTCAATTTTGCTGTCTAATGCGTAAAGGCAATGAGTCTTTCTTCTCTTCCTGTTTAAGTGCGATTCGTGTGATGGGTTACTGATTGTACATGTCTTTGTTGTAGAATTGCATGATATCAGCGAGCATCTCTCGACATTGGCGTGAAGGCTCGTTAGGCTCAATCTTTTCTGACTGTAGGAAACAACTAATGGCTTTCCCCCACAACGATTGCTTCATGTAGAGCTTTCCTTGTAGGTAGAGTAGGGCGGAGGTTTCGCCTTTTTGGGCGCGTTCCTCTGAGATGAGCTGTTGTGCTAATTGCAGATTATCAGAATCTAATGCGCCTCGAATGTCTTCAAAATTGTTCCTTTTATCCATAAATTCCACAAGATGTAAAGCAAAGTTACAGCTATTTCTTTAAAATGGCAGTCTGTCTATCCTTTTTTTAGAAAAACTTAACTCAATCTTGAACATCTTTCGGGCTTGCCGAATGTTCCGACTGTTTGCTTTTGAATGTGGTGGAAATCTGTTGTTCTCTGTGGCAGAGTCTCACTTCTATTCCATATTTCTGATGGAGGTGTTGTGCGAGATGCTGAGCAGAGTATACGCTGCGATGGCGTCCTCCTGTGCAACCGAAAGAGAACATGAGATCGGTAAAGCCGCGTTTCATGTATCTCTCTACGTGGGCATCGGCCAGTTTGTATACTGAACTGAGGAAAGTGAGTATTTCTCCGTCTTTCTCCAGAAAGTCGATGACGGGTTGGTCAAGTCCTGTTAGGGGCTTGTATTGTTCGTAACGGCCAGGGTTGTGTGTACTCCTGCAGTCGAACACATAGCCACCACCATTGCCCGATGTGTCTTCAGGAATTCCTTTTTTATAGCTAAAACTAAAGACTCTTACTACAAGAGGGCCTCGTCCGTCATATTTTGATATAGAGGCTTTCCCATAATCAGTTTGCTTTGTCGAGGAGTGTTCGTGGTGGCATCTACCAATGTTGTCCTTTTCAACTGGTTGAAGTTGGAATTTGGGCAAACTTACAAGTTCTTGAAGTATTTGGTTGAGGTAAGGGTAGGAATTTGCTACGTGGCTGTTGAGCGTCTCTCGCATATTTTGTATGGCCAGAGGAATACTGTCTAAGAAGTATTTCTTGCGTTCTACATATCCACGCAGTCCGTAAGCACCCAATACTTGCATCATGCGAAACATGACGAATAGTTGGAGCTCTTTGCGGAATTCTTCTTTATTAAAATCGGGTAAGAGCGATTGTAACTCCTCGATATAGATATCGATGAGTTCTTCTCGAAGTGCTTGTGGGTAATGGGCTGATGCTTGCCATAGGAAAGAAGCTACGTCGTATTGTAATGGCCCCTCCATTCCTCCTTGATAGTCGATAAAATGGGGCTCTCCTTCTTTGAGCATAACGTTTCTTGCTTGAAAATCGCGATACAGGAAGAAATGACGACCTTTGGAGCACATAGTGAGGTCTATGGCGAGTTGCTGCATATCTTTTTCTAAACGTATTTCGTCGAAAGGCAGATCTGTCGTCTTGAGGAAACTATATTTGAAATAGTTGAGGTCGAACATGGCTGCCTGTTGGTCAAACTTGATGGGAGGTATGCATCGTTTGTAATCAAGTCCGATAGCTCCTTCTACTTGGATGTGTGGAAGCAGACGAATGGTCTTTGCGAGCAAATCTCTTTCTAATGCGCCATATTGGTACTCATTCTTTCGTGCATCAGATAGTGCTGCGTAGAGCGATGTTGATCCGAGATCTTCCTGTAGATATCTCGTATGGTCTTGGCTCGTAGCCAATATTTGGGGCATAGGAAGTCCTCTTCTTGTGAAATGATTCGAGAGGTAGATAAAGCATTCATTTTCTTTTACCGAAGTGCCGATTACCCCGATCACGGAATTACCTTGCTCATCAGAAAGACGAACGTATCGTCGGTTGCTGCCTGCCTGAGGAAGTTCCTCGATACTGTAAGGGGCAGTTCCTTTCCACTGCTTATATAGTGCTGAGAGTTCTTTCATAAGGTATTTATTCTTTTCTTTTCCAAATGTTCATTACTTTATTGCGAATGGCAATGATATTAAAGATGGACACTATCAAGAATATGCCCCCTCCTGTGAGAATCGCAGGCCACATACTTCCTCCCTTGACAGTAGGGAATATAAGACTTATCATGTGCATATAATAGTCGCGAATGGCTATTAGAAGGAAAAATGCGAGGAGAAGCGTAGCGGCATTCATTCCCAAAGTGAGTAGTTGGTAAGGGCGGCTTACTCGATTGGGACTATAGCCAATGAGCAGGAGATTCTCTAATTTTTGCGTATTTTTCTGTACAAGCAGATAGATGCTGAGCATAAGGATGTAGAACGATAATACGCTAACGAGGAGTCCCACGAGCATGACCATACTTACTACTACACGAAGGAAATAGGTAGTTTTTCCTGCATCGAGTTTGTTATCTTCTACGTCATATCCCTTTTGTTGCATGTATTGTGCTATTCGTGAATCTGTCGGGTTGCTTACTTCGAGAATTACGCGTGAGGGATCTTCCGTCTTACCGGGTTCGTAGGTGGCGTTGCTCCAATTGATGAAGCGTTGAGGCACTAAGATCGTGTTCAATCTGCTTGAGAATCCTAATACTTTCCCCTTAAACTGAGCATGCTGCCCGTTAGCATTGATAAAGATGCGCATGTCAATCATGCCGACGAGTCCATCGCTCACTTTAGGCAGATTACGGCTTTGTGCGAAGCCAAAGTTGTAGAGCGCGATGTATGTGCGCGGCAAGATTACAGGAACTTCGTCTTGCCCTGGTTCATACTGCCAATCTTCAGCCTTTGCATCGACAAAGCTATCGGGTACGGCTTCAAAAAACATTTCAGTATTGAGCGGAGCAGAGCCTTTCATACCCATAGCCGCCGATACTTTATATTGTGACGATGTGAAAGCACCCACTTTCTTGCAAAATGGCTGACGAGCTATGTCTGCAATGTCGAAAGTAGAGAATGCATTGCTTCTGCCAGAAAGTGTACCTACGGTTGTGATATGTTTTGAAACAACGAGAAAGTTGTTGTTGATAAAGCTATCTTCTTCTGAGAGAATAGGGATGATGTCCTTATAAAATTGTATACCGAGTATCATAATCCACATACCGAAGAGATTGGCAAAGAAAAATCCTGCCAATTGGAGCGGACTGATGTGCTGGCGCAATAGTTTCCAAATGAGCGACATATATAGTTATGTGTTAAGTATTACTTTCTTGTGAACTGCCTATTCTTGTGAATGCGACATGATATCTTCTGATCTTAAAAGTCAGGTCTTATTATGCTTTGCCTACAGTCTGTAGATCATGTCATATTGCAAGTTCATGTGTTTACCAATGCTGGTAACGATCACGCCTGCTCCTAGCTTTTGAGCTTCGCTCATCATGAGTTGCGCCATAAGAGCGGAGTTACGATCATCAAGATGGCTGATTGGCTCATCCGCAAGGATAAAGTCGAACGGCTGAACAAGAGCTCTGATCATGGCTACACGTTGCTGTTGACCGAAACTCATCCTGCCAATTTTGGCATTCACCTTATCAGCAATTCCGAGCATTTCAAACCATCCAAGGATTTCTTTCTCATCCTTATAGCCAGTTAGATTGTTTTTGATTTGGATGTTCTCCATTGCGGTGAGTTCGGGGAATAAGCGTAGCTCTTGGAATAGATGGCTGATACTATTCTTCCTAATATTTACCCAATCGCTAATGGAGAGCATTTTTACGTCTGTTTGGTCAAAACAGACCTTGCCCGTATAGTCGTGTCGATAACCAAGAATATAGCTACACAAGGTAGATTTTCCTGTGCCCGACATGGCTTCAACGAGATAGACCTTGCCTTTCTCAAACTGAATATGTTGTTTCCATACATCACTTTTTAAATCCGTGGTGTTACTAAATACTTGTGGCAACACATTGGTTAAACTGATTGATTGCACGTTTTTGATTAATTTTGTCGGTTTTATATATGTTGTGCGCGAAGCAGCCAGATTGCAATAAATGCAGGTCCTTCAGACTTCTTAATCGTCTTATCTTGTGTATTTAGGCTTCTTCTCTTACTCAATAATCATCTGTCCCTTTAGTCCTGGGAGTGCTTTGTAGGTAAGTCGTCGCGTTCCAGGAATAAGCGTTTTGAGTAATGTGGTGATAGTCCCCTCACGCATACTGGGTTGTTGGAAAAGCCGTGTGAGATTGATGCTTACGTAAGTGAATTCTCCAGTGTTAGCACTTGTGCGACTAACATACATAGGTGTAGAAATTGTCGATTCCATCGAGGGTGAAGCGAAGTAGTAACAAGGCGTATTGTCATGCGGTGTGAGCCCAAAGCGTACTTGTTCCTTATTGCCTTTTAGAAAATAATCGGTTGGCGTAAGTTGATTGAGTGTTACACCATGTTGCTTTTTTGCACTCTTCATCCAATAGGGGGCATCCGAGAAGAGATTCTTGCTTGCTGTTTGTCCTTTCAAGCAGAATGAAGGAGTCCAATCTTTGTCAAACTCACCCAATTCTATACTAAAGAGCCCATTTGTACTTCCTAATATTTTGTCGGCATCAATTGTTTGGTTCACTCCGAGCAATAATCCTCTTAGTGTGGCATCAGTCTTAAGCATGGATAGAAGGTCTTTCCCTTGCAGACTTGTTGCCATGTAGAAAAGTGCTGAATCAGTTAGTTCAGGACGAGTTATCGTTAGCCTTGACTTGATGCTTTCGCTCGATTTGATTTCTTCTAAAATGCTCTCATTATCAGAGTTTATAGTGCTTGATATTAACGTTTTGCATTTAGTTTGCTTCTCTGCACTTGCATAGAGCTGTACTGCTGCAGGATCGCATGTTGCAGGGATGTTAAGCCGAAATATCATGTTGTAGGGAGCTGGAAGGGCATCCATTGTAGCATAAATCTGCATAAAGCCTCCTTTTGTTTTTAGATGGTCGAATGCAGGAGTGTCTTTGAAGCAATTGCCAGAATTGACGAGTGTGGATGCTGTTTGTCTTAACAAATCACGTTCAGCTGCGAGTCCTGGGCCTACAACGAGAAGGGCACGATGCGTCCATGCAATGAGCCAACCAGTCTGTATCCATGTCCATTGCATACCATCACTTTCCTCGATGGATTGGGCCTTTTTTTGTAGTAAGAGCTTATCAATAGCATTTTTTATAAGCTTTTCATCGGAGATTTTTGCCGTTATTCCGATGTATTCGTTAGGAGTAACAAAGGCATAAATGGGGTTGCTCAAGTCTACTCCTTCGGTAGTCATGCCTATTGCATCTACTATCTTTTTGAGTTCTGCAGCATTACTCTCAGATGGTTGCAGACGTATTACTATCTTAGCTTCTGCTGGTATCATTTCGTCATAAGCTTTTGGGGCGAACAAGTAGATACAGCCCCACGTAATGAGACCAATGACAACCAGCGCTAAGGTAGTGATAATGATGTTCTTTTTATTTCTCTTCATTGATCGATTTTATTCTCTTAGAAAGGTACATGAGGTGTACAGCCACGAGAGCTGCAGTCTCTGTACGTAAACGGCTTTCTCCGAGGCTAATAGACTGGAAGTCAGCAGCTTCTGCCTCTTTAACTTCTCTAATGCTAAAATCTCCTTCTGGTCCAATCAAGACTATAGATGGTTCGTCGGCTTTAAGCAAGTCGCCTAAGAAGTTGCGACCAGAGAGATGACTCATTTCACCTTGAGCCTCTGTTTCTTCGGGGCTATAGCAGTGGGCGATAAATCTTTGACCATTGTGATCCTTCTTTAGGAAGTCCTTGAAAGTAGTCATAAGGCTTATTTGTGGCTTGAAGGCTTTATGGCTCTGCTTCATTGCCGAAATGGCTATTTTTTCGAGTCGTTCGTTTTTTACTACACGTCGCTCAGAATTATCGCAGAGTAGAAGGTAAATATGATCTACTCCTATTTCAGTGGCTTTCTCTACAAACCATTCTATGCGATCGATGTTCTTAGTAGGTGCTACGGCAAGGTTTATCTCACTTTGCCAGAGCTTGTGGTCAGCCCATTTCTTGTCTATGGCAAATGCGCAATGAGCCTTTGAAGCAAGCGTGATATGTGCTTCATAGAAATAGCCCATTCCATCGGTAATAGTCAGCGTATCACCTTCCTGCATTCTCAGTACGCGCACAGCGTGTTTTGCTTCATCTTCTGGAAGTTCGCAGATGCCATGTGCTATTTGTGGACTATAAAATAGGTGAGTTTCTTTCACTTTTGTTCTTTGTTTTGAGAATTCCTTTTTTTGATGATCTCTTAGAAATACTTTTGGGGAGACGAGCATCTGCTAATCAGTTGGACTCATGTCGTCTTCGTTGTTGCTGGCGCTCTTCTCTCGTCGATTCAATTCGTCGCGTAAGATAGTTGCGAGTTCGAAGTTGTCTTCATCTACAGCTCCTTGTAATGCTTTTTCGAGCAACTCATTGCTAAGGGCTGTAATGGGAAGTGCCATACTTTCGTTAGAAGGAGAATTGAGCTTGGCTTGACGTTCGAATGCATTCCTGTCGATCCAAATGGAAAGTCCTTTTTCGACTGCTGCTACTACTGCCTCTGCTATGGGCACGGTGATGGATAGGAGCTGATCTATCATTTGAAAGTCGACGAGTGCCATGGTCTTTCCTCCAGACGGACGCAGTATCCTCACGCCTGTCATGGGTATGTTGACTCGATCTGCAAGCAGGTTCATCATGTGTGAACAGGTGTAGTCGTGCTTTTGCATCGCATTGCATACAAGATTAAATCCTCGTTCATCGATGAGTATAGGTATGAATCCTGTTTCATCCTCAGCTTTCAGAATGAGTATGAAGGCATCTGCGAGTTCTTTGCCTCGGGTAAGTCCTTGGATTGAAAGTCGAATATATCCGTCGTACATATATGATATTCAGTGTTTTGTTTTATGTGATAAGTCTATCCCATATCCAGGATTGCTTAAATCGAACTCAAAGTTACGGCTTCGTGAGGGAAAAGCAAAGGAAAAGTCTGTTTTTTTGAGCAGTGTTGTTGCTAACCAATACGGCTATAATTATTAATTCAAGTTTTCTTTAAAGAATTCTTACGATATCTCGCAGCTATATGATTAGGTGTATGCTCATGTCTATTTAGTGAAAGAACTATACATGTGCTAATATTGTGATATCTATAAGCTAATATGTAATATAAATCATATAGCAGGTTTTAATAAAAAGCTCTTTCAGCTCTCTCATTTCGTTCGATACGAACACTCATTTCGTTCGAAATGAATGTGTGTATTGAACGAAATGAGTGTGTGTATCGAACGAAATGAACCGGCAACATCAAATCCTTTGCGGAACTTAACTGAGCGATAAAAAGTTGCGCAAGCTTATACAATGGATAGTGCAGGTAAGGGCTTTTATACAAATTAGGCTGAATTATCGAGCAACTTGGATGCAATAAAACTGCTTATTGCGTCTTGTTGAAAGTTGAACGATAATTCAGCCTAATCCGTATGTGCGGCTCAGCTCTTGACCGATAAGGACTCAGTCTATTTGATTTTATATCAGATTCTGTCGAGCACAAGCTTGATGAGAGAGTCGATAGAATTCTTGTAGTTAGGGTTAGCTCTACCTGCTACTCGATTGGCTATAACCATACAGCAAGTCATAGCTTTGTGTCCCATTAAGAGTGACAGACCAGCTAAGGCGCTGCTTTCCATTTCAAAGTTGTTGATGCGATGTCCCTCATACTCAAAGGATTCTATTTTGGCGTTTGCTTCAGGATCAGCCAGAGGTAGGCGTAACTGCCTGCCCTGCGGACCAAAGAATCCACCACAAGCGATTGTGATTCCTCGCACCATGTCATTGCCTGCAATGCGTTGTATCAGCTCTTCGTTGGCATGTACTGCATAAGGATGAGCTATGCATTGTGTACCGTGCCAATCCATGTGGCGAAGGAAGGCTTCTTCAAGCCCTATATCACTCACATCGTTGCGACCGGCATAGAAATTGAGCAATCCGTCGAAGCCAATGCTTATCTCGCTTGCCACGAATGTTCCCTCTGGGCAATTGGGTTGTAGGCCACCACAAGTGCCCACTCTCACAAGTTCAAGTTGGCGAAGATTGTCTTTGATTGTACGTGTAGAGAAGTCAATATTGGCTAATGCATCGAGTTCGTTCAGTACGATGTCTATGTTGTCGCATCCTATGCCCGTAGAAAGAGCCGTGATGCGTTTACCTTGATAACGACCTGTGATGGTGCGAAATTCTCGACTTGATATATCACATTCTTGGCTTTCAAAGTGTGATGCCACTAAGGGGACTCTTCCGGGGTCGCCCACGAGGATTACTTTGTCGGCCAGTTGCTCGGGTTTTACATGTAGATGGAATATGCTTCCATCGGGATTGATGATCAATTCGGATGAGGGGATGGGTGTCTTTGTCATGATATGTAGAATGTTGAAGTTAAAATGGCACGTCAAGTGCTTTTGTAATTTATCTTATTTGATTTCTGCCACACGCATGTTTTTGCACAAATCGTCATATTGCTTTTGCAACGTAGGGATTTGGGCATTTGTTTCTCGCAGTTCGTCTTTATCACTCTGCGTAAGCTTTGCACTAAAGGCTTTTTTCTGCAACTCGTCTTGACGTACAAGGAGTTGCTGAAGTTTTTGTCTGATTTCATCGGCTTGTTGAGCGATACGTCGTGCTGTTTCACTGCGGAATTCATTCAGCGAAGTGTAAATTGTATGATCATTGATGACGTAAAGGTGTTTCCCTTGTGAAGTCGATGCTGATTGTGCTTGTGCTCTCAGTTGATTCAGACGCTGAAGTGCCGACTTGGTAATTTCTTGATCTGTCTGCGTTTCTGAGATAGAATGTAGCATTGCTGCGTGAATCACACGCTTCTTATTGGCATCGCTCATCTCGTAGATGTCGCGTGTGGCGTTGGGGATAAAAGCATAGATGCATACGCTGTCGGGCTTCTGATTGCGGTCGGTAAGTAGGAAGCCTATTTGCGTGCTCTCGTCGATGGCAAGTAGATAGTCGTTGGCGGGAGAATTGAATGGCATGCCAATGTTCTCTGCTTTTAAGTATTGCTTTGTGTCAGGATTGTAGCGTGTCACGAATATGTCGTAGCCGCCCAACGATTCTTCTCCTTGTGCACCATAGTAGAGTGTCACGCCATCGGGCATCATGAAGGGGAAATCCTGCTCGCAACTGACGTCGTGCATGCCTTCAAGTGGAGTGGGGGCAGACCATCCGTTGCCTACGCGGTAAGCAATGTGCAGATTGTTGGCACACCCCGTGCTGTCACTCTTTGAGAAGATTACTCGATCATTAAGTTCATTAATGTAGCCTGCTTGTCCATATTGTCCAGAGCGAAGTTGTTCTTCACTCAACACGTCCTTGAGACACACCACCTTACCTGCATTGGCTGACAGTTGCAATCGCTGCAGCATATCTTTTCGGCTTACCACAATGCTATCGATAAAGGTGACGCGCTCTGTACCACGCAGCATATCGATTCCGAGATTAGCTCGCTGTAAATCGGCTTCTAATCGCATGGTGGAGCGTCCAGAAGAACGTGCGGCATCTATCTCTCGTTGAAGCAAACGGGCTGCTTCTGTGAATTTATAAGATTGCATCAATTGTTCAGCCGACTGCGTTTGTGCAGTAGTAGCAGTTGCGGCTGAGCGTTTTTTTGCGGTTGTTTTTTGTGCCATCATTGTTGGTACTGATGTGAGGCTTAATAGCAGTCCTAAAGCCACAGTAAGTTTGCCAACAGATCTATTCCAATAAAATGTCATATTCTTAAAATGAGTGGTCATATATATTATATAATATGTATGGGTATTGTTTGTGTACTATGTAGTGCGCATGTATGATTTATTGCGATTATTGGGCTACTGAGCTACGTTATATTAGATGTGTGTCAGTCGAAGAGAGTTTTGCCTAACGTCCGCTTAGTGGTTGCCATCGTTAGTATATAGTATATACGTAATACTTTTGCGCTTTCTCGTAATGATGCCGACGCGAGGACGCGATGCCTCCGCCTAATATCAGTCGTTTTCAGCAAGCCTGTAATACTTAATACTTTATACTTAATACTTCACACATGTGCAGTTTCCACTTCAAAAGTACGATTTTCTTTCATAAGTAAAGCTGAGAATGCCATCTTTTATGTAATTTTGCATCCAAACAAAGAAAAATCTACCTCAAAAACGAAGAAGAAGTGAAGTTTTCTGCAATTTGTCATATAGTTTGCATGAGTTTGGGCATAGGCTTTTCACCCATCATCGCTCAAGCTCAGAAGGCTGCGGATAAAATAGTAAAGTATACTGTTCAGCCTGGCGAAACCGTGCTTGGCATAGCCCATCGTCATAAGACCACGCTTGATCACTTGCTTAGTATCAATCCTGGACTGCAGCCCGACTATGTGCAGTCGGGTCAAGTGATTAATGTTCCCTTTGTGCCGGGAGGCGCAGAACCAGCTCCTACTATGGCACAGCGTGCAGCTGCACAAAAGGCCGCCGCCGAAGCAGCTGCACAAAAGGCCGCCGCACAGCAACCTGCTGTAGCATACAAAGAAGTTGAGGTAAAACAACAACCACAGCAGCCTAAAGTGACGTATAAGCAGTATAAGGTGAAGAAGAAAGATACTGCTTACAGTTTAGCAAAGGCTAACAATATAAGTGTTGACGAACTTATGGCTGCCAACCCAGAAATGAAAGAAGAGGGCTATCAACTAAAGAAAGGTGTTACTTTGCGCATTCCTATAAAAGAAAAGGTGAAAGCTCCTCAGTATGCTGGACTTTCGTCTATCCGGGTGGCTGTAATTCTTCCTCTTGTAGGCAACAATGTGGAGAACGAGCGTAGCGTGGAGTTCTACCGAGGAATGCTTATGGGTATCGAAGAGATGAAGCAGAAAGGCGTTCATTTTGATGTTGCTGCCTATAATGAACCCGCACCTGATCATAGTGTGGCACAAATATTAGCTGAGGCTATCGCCAAGAAGCCCGACGTTATCATAGGTCCACTTTATCCCCAACATTTTACTGATGTGACAGCGGTGTCAAGCAAGGCAACTAAGGTGGTTGTGCCCTTTTCTTCAAAGGTTCCACAGGTGGACTATCGTCCTGATGTATACGTAGTCAATACGCCTGCCGCATATGAGAAATCGCTCGCGGTAGATCTCTTTATGAAGAATTTTAAGAAACAAACGCAACTCATCCTCTTGCATAGTGCTGGTGGTGATAAGCGCTCTTTTGTAGAAGAACTTCAGCAGAGAACGGGTAGTACAGGCTATGATATTACAAGCCTTGCACAGTCGTCATCCGCTGAGCAAATTCGCCTCTCACTCGCAGGAAAGAAGAAAGGATCGTTCCTTATAGTTCCAGATGACGCAAGTGCAGAGACGATGAAGCGTATGCTTGCCAATATTAGTGCTTTACAGCAGAGTATGCCTGAAGCACAATTCTCTCTCTTAGGCTATGACACATGGCTTCGCCAGTCGGATAGTGCTGAGAGAAGCAAGATGCATGCTGCAGACACATATGTGTTGACAAGTAATTTCTACTATCCATATACATCAGCAGCTAAGACTTTCCAAGAACAATATGTTTCGTCGTTCCATACCACAATGGTTGATTGTAATCCTCGCATGGCTCCATTAGGTTACGACTTAGCTCGCGGTTTCTTTGGAGGATTGGTTACTTACGGTCACGACTTCAATACACAAAACCCCGTAGATGGATCTATTGCAGCGCAACCTATGTTGCAGACTGAGCCCCGTTTTGTTACCGTAGGTAAGGGCGGTGGATACATATGTCGAAGTATGTGGCTCGTAAGATTTAAGAGAGATATGAGCATCGTGAAAATTTCTGCTCAATAATAAAATATTATATGAGACGACTTCAAGTGCGCAACATATTATTAATAGCGTTATTATCCCTCTTACCCTTAGGATTGCATGCTCAAGTGGGCGAGCCCAGGCATAACATCTGCATCGGATTTTCTGCTGGCATGAACATGAACCGCATTGGTTTCGATCCTACAATCAAGCAGCAGATGCACAATGGACCTACAATGGGACTTGTTGCAAGGTTTACGAGTGAACGCTATTTCAAAGCTTATTGTGCCTTGCAATTGGAACTTAACTATGCTCTGCTTGGATGGCGTGAAAACATACTTAATGCCAATTCTGAGCCACTCCCTGATACATATCAGCGTAATCAACATTACATACAGCTTCCTATATTGGCTCGACTCGCTTGGGGTAAAGAGACGAGAGGACTGATGGGCTACGTGTTGGCAGGTCCGCAAATAGGGTATTGCTTCAAGGAAACAACCTCACAATCGAACTTCACGCTTAATGCAGATGGGAATCCTGATCGACCTAATGGAATGTATGTCCAATATGGTATGCCTATTCAACATAAATTTGATTACGGAATAACGGCTGGCGCAGGCATAGAACTTACTACAAAGGCGGGTCACTTCTTGCTTGAGGGAAGATACTACTATGGACTCTCTGATATCTTCAGAAATTCTAAGAAAGATACTTTCAGCCGGTCGAATAACGGAACAATTATTGCCAAAGTGACTTATCTGATTGATATCAAGAAGTAATAGGCATAAGGGACAGTTTACTCCGACCTGATGCAAATAAAGATATAAAAGCAATATAATAAACTCGATAAAAGAAATACTCACAATAGAATGGAATTAGCAAAGACTTACAATCCCGAAGAAGTAGAAGGCAAATGGTATCAGTATTGGACTGATAATCACCTTTTCTCTTCAAAGCCCGATGGACGCAAACCTTATACGGTAGTTATTCCTCCACCTAACGTAACAGGTGTGCTTCATATGGGACATATGCTCAACGAGACAATTCAAGATATTCTCGTACGTCACGCACGTATGGAAGGCAAGAATGCCTGCTGGGTGCCAGGTACTGACCATGCTTCAATTGCAACAGAAGCAAAGGTGGTCAACCGTTTGGCTGAGCAAGGCATTAAGAAGACTGACCTCACTCGAGAAGAGTTCTTGAAGCATGCTTGGGATTGGACAGAAGAACATGGTGGCATTATCTTGAAGCAATTACGCCGCGTTGGTGCATCGTGTGATTGGGATCGTACTGCCTTCACGATGGACGAAGAGCGCTCTAAGAGTGTAATCCACGTATTTGTAGACCTCTATCGCAAGGGACTCATCTATCGCGGTGTGCGCATGGTCAATTGGGATCCTAAGGCGAAGACAGCCCTCTCTGACGAGGAAGTAGTATATAAGGAAGAGCATACCAAGCTCTACTACATGAAGTACTACGTGAGCGAAGACGATGGCACTGGTGCTACAGGCGAAGAAGGTGAAGTGATTCACGAAGATGAGAAAGGACGCTACGCTGTTGTAGCCACTACGCGTCCAGAAACAATCATGGGTGATGTGGCTATGTGCATCAACCCCAATGACCCTAAGAATCATTGGCTTCGTGGAAAGAAAGTAATCGTGCCACTCGTGGGACGAGTAATCCCTGTAATCGAAGACGAATATGTAGATATCGAGTTTGGTACGGGTTGTTTGAAAGTAACTCCAGCTCACGACGTAAACGACTATATGCTCGGTGAGAAGTACAATCTGCAGATTATCGACATCTTCAACGACGATGCTACAATCTCAGAGGCCGCAGGCATGTACGTAGGCCAAGAGCGTTTTGCTGTACGTAAGCAGATTGCCATCGACTTGCAAAATGCAGGATTGATGGAGAAGATAGAAGACTACGACAATAAGATAGGTTGTTCGGAACGTACAGGTGTGCCCATCGAGCCAAAACTCTCTATGCAGTGGTTCCTCAAGATGCAGCATTTTGCTGACTTGGCACTTCCGCCTGTAATGAACGATGAGATTAAGTTTTATCCCACAAAGTATAAGAATACCTATCGCCATTGGCTCGAAAACATCAAAGACTGGTGTATCTCACGTCAGCTATGGTGGGGACATCGTATCCCAGCCTATTATCTGCCTGAAGGCGGCTATGTCGTAGCAGAGACTATCGAAGAAGCAGTAGAACTCGCGCAAGAGAAGAGCGGAAATAAGAACTTGACCGCTGCAGATCTCCGACAGGATGAAGACGCTCTTGATACGTGGTTCTCTTCATGGTTGTGGCCTATCTCTTTGTTTGATGGCATTATGCATCCCGACAACGAAGAGTTTAAATACTATTATCCCACAAGCGACTTGGTGACAGGTCCCGATATCATCTTCTTCTGGGTTGCACGTATGATCATGGCAGGCTATGAGTTTACGGGAAAGATGCCCTTTAAGAATGTATACTTTACGGGTATCGTCCGCGATAAGTTAGGTCGTAAGATGTCGAAGTCGCTCGGCAACTCTCCTGATCCGCTTGATCTTATCGACCGCTTTGGTGCCGATGGTGTGCGTATGGGTATGATGCTTGCAGCTCCTGCAGGTAACGATATTCTCTTCGATGAAGCACTTTGCGAGCAAGGACGTAATTTCTGTAATAAGATATGGAATGCCTTCCGCTTGGTACAAGGATGGCAAGTCGATGAGAATGCTTCGCAACCCGAAACTGCTCGTTTAGCAATAGAATGGTTCGGTGCCAAATTGCGCCAGAGTGCAGCCGAAATGGCCGACCTCTATTCAAAGTATCGCTTGAGCGAAGCGCTGATGGAAGTGTACCACCTCTTCTGGGATGAATTCTCAAGTTGGTTCCTCGAAATGGTTAAGCCTGCTTATGGTACACCAATTGATGCTACGACTTATCAAGCCGTACTCGAAGCGTTCAATCATCTGCTCCACTTGCTCCATCCCTTCATGCCCTTCATCACCGAAGAACTTTGGCAACACCTTGCAGAGCGCAAGGCAGGTGAAAGCATTATGGTAAGCCCGCAGACGATTGCTACTCCGGAGGCAGGTGATGAAGCTATTCTCTCTCAGGTAGAAATGATGAAGAGTGTTGTGGCTGGTGTGCGTGCTATCCGCAATACTAAGAACATCTCTCCGCGCGAAGCCCTTCATCTCCAGGTTATCGGTACAGATCCCATAGCTTCTTACGATAGCTTGATTGTCAAGATGGCCAATGTGGATGGTGTAGAAGCTGTAGCTGCCAAGGGTGATGGTGTTACTTCATTTATGGTTGGCACCACAGAGTATGCAGTTCCATTAGGAGGCCTCATCGACGTAGAAGCCGAAATAGCCAAGGCTGAGGCTGAACTGAAACACTTGGAAGGATTCCTTAATGGTGTGAAGAAGAAGCTCTCCAACGAGCGCTTTGTCAACAATGCTCCTGCTGCTGTGGTAGAACTCGAGCGCAAGAAACAAAGTGATGCAGAGAGTAAAATCGCTACGCTTAAGGAAACTATAGATTCGCTCAAGAAGTAAGTGAATCTTCTAATATAATGTGCAGATATGCAGATGCACAGCAATATATGGGATTAGCGGTATCCTTAATCTAAAATAGTAGGATACGAAGGATACCGAAGCTAATCATTATATGCTGATCATCATCTGTATATCTGCACTTTTGCACATTTGCGCGTAGTCTGAAAGATAAGATCGCGCTGTTTTATATATATTACAATCCGAATTGTTATCAATGAAACATCTCTGTTTACTGCTACTCTCTGCTTGGACATTGTCCTTACCAGTCAGATCGCAGACGAGCCCTGTGCATGACGTCATTAGTAGCTACATTCGTTCCTATACGCTGAGTGGATACCAACCACGCGAGAGCATGGCTCTCGACTCGGTAAGCATCGATGACGTACACAGAGAAGTGCGTGTTTATGCAAACGAATCGTTTTGTTCGCAACCCTTTACTCCTCGAGTGGTTACTTCTATATATGGTGAAATCCAGCGTAGACTACCTGCTCCATACAATACGTATCACTTGGCTGTATACAATAGGAAACGCCAACTCATAGAAGACCTTATCCCCAACATCTATCGCTCGGGTGAACAGGACGAGTCGCGATTGTGGGGAAAAGTAAACTATACGGGACGGCCATGGGTAGAAAATTCATCGCGTGCTTACAAAGTGACTGGAGGATTGCAAAATAAGCATCTTTTCATTTGGCCTAGTCATGGCAGATATTACAAAGAAGGGGCTTGGCAATGGCAGCGCCCATACTTATATTGCACTACGGAAGATCTCTTTACGCAGTCTTTCGTGTTTCCCTATCTCTTTCCTATGCTCGAAAACGCGGGAGCCATTGTGGCGAGTCCGCGCGAACGTGATTATCAGACCTACATGGCTGTTGTCGACAATGATACACCTACTCGACAGGGCACTTACGTAGAGACATCACAGACCGATGCTCCTTGGACATCTTCGGCCGACTCCACAGGCTTTGCTTCACCAGCTACGCTGATTAATGATCAAGTGCATCCATTTCAAGAGGGCACATACCGGATGGCAAGTGCCGTGAATCGACGCAACAAATTGTCCGTAGCTACTTGGACACCTCAGATTCCTGAATCAGGACGTTATGCAGTCTACGTGAGCTACTCTTCTCGTCCTAACTCAGTGCCCGATGCACGTTATACGGTGGTGCATAAAGGCGGTCGTACCACCTTTGTAGTCAATCAGCAGATGGGCGGTGGAACATGGGTATATCTCGGAACGTTTGAATTCGATAAGGGAACCAATTCTGATGGAAGAGTCGCGCTGAGCAATCAGAGTGACTATCGAGGCGTGGTGACTGCCGATGGTGTACGATTCGGAGGTGGAGTGGGGCAGACAGAACGTGGTACGGCGGGCACATCTGGCTTGCCAAGCTATCTTGAAGCCGCCCGTTATTATGCCCAATGGGCTGGTGTGCCCGACTCTTTGGTCAATACTTCACAGGGCTCTAATGACTATAATGACGACCTTCGAGTGCGCAGCAATATGCTCAATTACTTGGCAAAGGGAAGTCCTTATGTGCCTGGTCATGGCGGACAAAATGTGCCTTTCGAACTCGCTATGGCACTCCATAGTGATGCAGGCTATCGCACTGATCAGAGCATTTATGGGTCACTCTCTATTTCTACTACTCAGGATGGGGATGGACGTACGTCTTTCGCTTCTGGTCTTTCGCGTCAAGCATCTTCTGACTTTGCCCAGTTGCTCTTAGAGGGAGTTGTGGCAGACGTGTCGCGCTCGTACAATCTCTCGTGGACACGTCGCGAACATTGGGATCGCAACTATGCCGAGACCCGCATGCCCGCCGTCCCCTCGTCAATCCTTGAAATGCTTTCTCACCAAAACTTCACTGATATGAAGTATGGGCACGATCCCAATTTTAAGTTCACTTTGGCGCGTTCCGTCTATAAGAGCATCCTCCGATTTGTCAATTTTGAGCATGGTATAAAGTCCTATCAAGTACAACCGCTTGCTCCTCACAACTTTGCAACGGAGTTCACAGCCGATGGCACAGGAGTGCGGCTTTCTTGGAGCCCTACACTCGATTCTTTAGAGGAGTCAGCCCGTCCATCGGGCTACGTGGTTTATACTAAGGTGGGCGATGAAGACTTTGACAATGGTCTTTACGTAGGGAACGTTACGACGTATTCCTTGCCTATCACCGCGGGACGTGTGTATGGCTTCCGTGTGACGGCTGTCAATGCAGGTGGACAGAGCTTTCCTACGGAGACATTGGCTGCTTATCGAAGCACCCAATCACAAGCGCAGAAGGTACTTGTCGTCAATGGCTTCAATCGTGTGAGTGGTCCTGCGTGGGTCGATACTGCCGACTCCTTAGGATTCCGCCTTGATATTGATCCTGGTGTGCCCTACATCTCTACTACAGCTTTTAGCGGACAGCAGCATGTGTTCGCTCGTTCTGCTATGGGCAGAGAGGGAGTTTCTGGGTTAGGCTTCTCTGGACACGAATGGGTAGGCAAAGAAATAGCGGGAAATACATTCGATTATACCTTTGCCCATGGACTATCTATAGCAGCATCTGATGACTATTCGTTTGTATCTGCAAGTAGCGAAGCTTTCTCTTCTGATGCATTCAGTGACCAGCCTTATGCGGCTATCGACTACATCGCAGGGCTACAAGCTCAGTTACCCTACAATTTGAAGTCTTATCCCGTGTTTACAAGTTCGGCACGTAATCGGCTGACGCGCTATTTGAAAAATGGAGGCGCTCTGTTCTTGAGTGGAAGCTACATCGGTTCTGACAATCAAGATAGCGAAGAAGCGCGCAATTTCATAGAAGACGTATTGAAGTACAAGTACGATGGATCTGCCCGCATATGCACATCCGATCAGGTGATGGGGCTTAATATGCAGTTCAGCATTTATCGTCAGCCCAATGCGAAGCATTATGCGGTTCTTGCTCCCGATGCCATTCTCCCCAGTGCAGGCAAGGCTTTCTCATCTTTTGCATTCTCTGACGGACAGGGAGCAGGTGTAGCTTTTAAAGGCAAAACTTACCGAACGCTTTGCACCAGTTTCCCTTTTGAATGCATTCAGGAATCCGATGTGCGAAATCGAGCCATGAAAGCCATCCTTGATTTCTTATGTAAGAGTAAATAATCTTCTTTTCCATAAAATACTAAAAGGCGATTCTAATTTTTCTTAGAATCGCCTTTTAGTATACTATAGGGAGCATCGTTTCCCTTCAGAAACTCCATCTTTACATGAATCTGTTTCGTGAACTTTACGGGAATTTCGCCTTCTATTGCTTATTCCGATTCTTGTATAGTTCATCGATAATTCCATCAGCCAAACCGATAACGGGCACAAGGATGTAGTCGGCATGCACCAATTCGGCAATGCGTAAGAATATTTCTGCTGCCGGTACTATCACGTCGGCTCTGTCGGGCTTTAGAGCATATTGGTTCATGCGTTGTTCTATGCTCAGAGTGTTGAGCTCATTGTAAACCTCACGCACCGAACTTATAGGCATGCTCTGCTTTAATGCGTTTTTCACAGAAGCCATGCGATAGATCTTGTTGATATTTCCTCCCGATCCGATGATGTTAATCTGTTTTGCTTGAGAAGAGATGATCTCTAAGTCGTGCTGCATTCTTACCCATTCATCATCGCGCACTTTTCCCGTAAGCAATCTTACAGTACCGATGTTGTAGGAAACGGAACTACGCAACTCTCCATCCATTAAGAAATTAATCTCCGTAGAGCCACCACCCACGTCGACGTAAAGATAAGCACCCTCTCGATCGGCCATGCATTCCAGATGATTGCTGTAGATGATACGTGCTTCTTCGCTTCCGCCGATGATTTCAATGTTGATGCCCGTCTCTTTGCTTATGCTTTTGATGATTTCCGAACCATTCTTTGCATCACGCATGGCTGATGTAGCACAAGCACGATAAACTTGCACATCATAGATTTTCATTAAGTGACGATAGGCTTTCATCAGCCTTTGTAGCTTGCGAGCTTTGCGCTCAGAGAGTACACCATCGCTGAATATGTCGAACCCCAGACGGAGGGGTACGCGGAGGAGTAGAATCTTCTTAAACTGATTCTTGTCTTTTGCATCGCTGCTAATGCTTTTTATGAGCAAGCGTACAGCGTTAGAACCGATGTCTATTGCTGCATAATTAATTCGAGACATAGTTGTTAGGATTAATTCAGTATACCCAATCAGTTACATTCAAGGAACTAATGAAGAGCATATTTCACTATTTAGCTTCAACATCCTCTTTGTAATGCTCGTAGAGCTTTTCTTGTGAGCGGAATGGGGTATCGTCATTGGTCTTCCAGGGTAAATTCCTCCCCGTGCCGTCTACGATTCGTCCTTGCATGTTGTCGTTTAGGGCAAAATCGATTACGCGTTTGAGGTCTTCCTTGATAGAGGACGAATAGATAGGTGTGACCACTTCTACACGATTGTTGAGATTGCGAGGCATCCAATCAGCAGAACCGATAAACATCTTGTCCTCACCAGCAGCACAGAACTGGAATATGCGTGCGTGTTCCAAATAGCGATCGATAATGCCCACTATGCGTATGGTGTCGCTTTTGCCAGGGATTCCCGTTACTATCGAGCAATTGCCACGCACCACAAGATCAATGGGCACTCCGCATGCTGAGGCTTCATAGAGCTTCTTTACCATCAGAGGATCGGTGATGTGATTGATCTTGATGCGAATATAAGCAGGCTTCCCCACATTATGATTCTTTATCTCATCGTTGATGAGTCGTACAAATTTGTTTCGCATCTCATTGGGCGATACGAGCAGATCTTTATATTTTACGGGTATGTAGGGACGTTCGATAAAGTTGAACACCTGACGCACGTCGTGCACAATGTTCTTATTGGCCGTCATGAGCATGAAGTCCGTATAGCACTTAGCGTTACCTTCATGAAAATTACCCGTGCTCACTACGCATACATCTGCTCCTTTGCGCATACCGATGTGAGTGATTTTGGAGTGAACTTTTAATCCTTCTACGCCAAATATCACGTGGATGCCCACTTCCTGCATCTTCTTCGACCAACTGATATTAGAAGCCTCATCAAATCGTGCCAGGAGCTCAATGACCACCGTGACCTGCTTGCCATTTTGAGCCGCATTAATCAATGCTTTTACCACTTTCGACTCACGCGCCAATCGGTAAAGTGTAGTCTGAATGCTCTTTACCTCCTTATGTACAGCGGCTTCCTGAAGTAAGCGAATATAGGATGCAAAATCGTGATATGGCACGTGGATGAAACGGTCCTGCTCACGCACGGCTTGCAAGATTGATGTCTCTCCCATCAGTTCGCGCTTGAGCAGAGGAGTCCATTTAGGAAACTTAAGGTCTTTCCGCCCGCAGTCGGGAAACCCCATTAAGTCTCGATGGTTCTGATAACGACCAGCGGCAAGAATCGTATCGAGCTTGTCTACATGGAGCTTACCAAGCACGCGCTTCAAAACATCGCGAGGCATTGTCGCATCGTAAATCACGCGCATAGCTTGCCCACGCTTTCGGCTTTTTACGCCCTTGGATATCTTCTGCATCAATCCTGTACGTAGGTCGTTGTCGATTTCCATTTCAGCATCTTTGGTAAACTTGAATGCGTATGCTTCAAACGAAGTGTAGTTTAGTCCAGCGAAAATCAGAGGCAGCGAGCAACGTACCACGTCGTCAATGTACATGATATAGCTCTTCCCGTCATTTTCCGGTAACTGCACAAAACGTCCTACAAGACTGATGGGAAGCTGCAGTAGAGCATATTCAGGATGAGACTTGTCGCTATCGCGACGCATCTTTACAGCCATGTATATGCAATCGTCGGGCTGAGTGGTCAAATCTTTTAAAGCAGAGAACCATACAGGAGCTATAAACCCATCCAGTTGCTGATAATAGAAATTGCGTACGAATTCGTGCTGTGGCTCGTCGAGTTCTTGATCATTAAGGATGAAGATGTTCTCCTTTCGAAGTTCGTTTTCCACCTGCTTGATGGCTTCCTCGTATTCCTTAGAGTACTGAGCGTTGAGCTTGTTGATCACTTTGAGTGTATCTATAGCTTCATGTCGCTCCGTTCGAGTCTCTTTATCGTCACACTCAGCTATTCTGTTGAGTAAAGCTACGCGTACGCGAAAGAACTCATCCAAATTGTTGGAATAAATGCCTAAGAAGCTCAAACGCTCAAGCAAGGGTACATTCGTCTTTTCTGCTTCTTGGAGAATGCGACGATTGAAGTACATCCAACTTACGTCGCGAGGCACATATTCTTTATAATTGTTTTCCTTTTTCTTCATTTACGTCCAAATGATCTGTTATCTCTTTACGACGGCAAAAGTACTTCAAAGGTGTATCTTTACTGTTACGGATATGTTACGTTTGTGTGAAGCAGAATGGGGCGGGGCTCTGTCTTGTACTGAGAAAAGTAGACAGATTTTAAATGAACAAAATTTGTAAGAAGTACGAGCATTTTTGCGAATAGTTTATAGCTTGCTCAGCAAGCACTTCCTTTAATGGGTAGAAAGCCCTTGAATCCATCACGTAAATAATGTGTCTCGACTATGTGGCTACGCTTTCCTCAAATCTCATAATTACCATGCTTCAATGTAGGTTTATCCGTCTTCTCTTGACGTTCATCCCGTCCGTACATGATGGCAGGGCAGACGCATCAAAATGCGTTCGTCTGTAAAAGCCTAGTCAAGTAGTCCT
>CALEKA010000093.1 GCA_937898715.1 uncultured Prevotella sp. | reverse complement strand
TATAACATGTTAACAGACGTGTTAAATGTTCTCGGATTTGATGCGTCTGCCCTGTTCTTGGTGATTTTTCCATCGTACACCGCCCAGTGGCAGCATTGCCACCGCCCGGTGGCAGCATTACCACCGGGCGGTGTACGATGAAAAGACGAACGTTTGCAAATGGTAAGACAATCTTTTACAGAAGAAAAGACGAACGTTCGCAAATGGTAAGACGATCTTTTACTGAGGGGCATTTGCTTATGCACAAACGGCATGATTCTCATGTAGCATTCAGCCTTGAATAGCTTTTAACAGCGCCTGGCGAAGGTCGTCAGAGGTCTGCAGTCCCAACTTCTTGCGAATATGGATGCGCACGGCGCTAATATTGTTGGTGGTCTTGTTCATGAGTTGTGCTATCTGTGAGAGCGTATTACCCGCTACAATGAGATGACATACTTCAAGTTCGGTGGGCGTGAGTTGCGGAAAGATCTCCTCGAGATTGATGCGACGAAGATGACGCTCTGCCATGCGCTTCTCTACGGCACGGATGAGATTGTTCTCGGTGCGCTGATCAAGTCTGTCGAAGAATTCGTTGACTGATTGCCCATCGGGATTACTGTTGCGACAGAGCTGTACGTAGGCCGTAAGCTCTGACTTTGTCATATGGAAGGCATCGAGCAGTCCTCGTTCCGTATTCATATAATCCATGTTTTCGAGCTGCATGCTATGAATGTTGCGTCGATAAAAACCTCCCATCAAGCAGGTGAACACCTCCATATAGGTAAAAATGATGAGCATCTGTCGACTCACTGCGCCATCTGCATAGAAATAGACAAAATAAAGCGTACCCAAACTCAGCAACGTGACAATACCCGGCACATAGCGCAGGAAAGCAATGACAAGATAGCCCACGATGGTAAACGAAATAATCTGGTTGAGCATAATGGCCCACACATAACCTTCGGGTTGGCAGACTGCTTGGTATGTCATGCGCGCAGTCTGCAACAATTGTATGAGAATGCCTAAGGCAGATAATGCGAATCGTAGCGAAATACGATGAGAGAGGTAGAGCGCTAAAAGCATCAGAGCTACCATACAAGTTCCCCCAGAGAGAACAAGCATCTGAGGAGAGCGAAGACCTATGATCCCCACGAAGTGAAGAATGGCACCGATGAGGCTCATCGCAGTGCCTACGAGGTAGACTATCAAGCAGATTCTCAGTTCATGGCTGGGGCCTCTATGGTCGAGGAAACGGGATATTTGCTGCATTAGATGGTTAAACATAGCCGTAAAGGATATTAGTGGATTAGGCTGCAAAATTAAGTGATTTAGCTACATTTTACGCTATTTTACGCCACATTTTTCATGTTTTACGGCTATTTACGGCAAAAAGTCCTTGGACGTAAAAGATTCATTACATTACCTTTGCACCACATTCAACACACCCCCGATGAAACTGCTAAGGACTTTCGTCCAGACCACCAAGGATTTGTCTGGATTGACTAAAACGACAGAACTTAAGCTTGTATTCAACACCTTCCTATGAAGGACCTTACAGTTTTCAACAGCCACTTCCTCTCTGCACAGAGCAGAAGGGGGGTGGCTCTTTTTGTATTGAGAATAGACTTATCGGGAAGCGCGGAGTATCTCGATGACGTGGCATCAGCGTGAAGAGGAGTATCTATCTTGACGAGAGAAGCCGTAACCCGAAAAACTTTCTGAATAATACTTCATCGATTTGCAGAACAAGCCATAAGAATATCGTAACTTTGCGAACAAAAGAATGACTTATGCCCGTTAATAAGAAACCACAAGCGATAGAACTACTTGCACCAGCCAAGAATGCACAGGTGGGCCGTGAAGCAATACTTCATGGAGCCGATGCCGTATACATAGGCGGACCAAGTTTTGGAGCGCGCCAAGCGGCAGGCAACTCGGTGGACGACATCCGGAGTCTTTGCCAATTTGCCCATCTCTATGGAGCTCGTATCTACGTGACGCTCAACACGATACTATGGGATAGCGAACTCAAGGATGCCGAAGCGCTGATATGGCAACTCTATGAGGCGGGAGTAGACGCGCTCATCGTGCAGGACATGAGCTTGCTGCGCATGAACTTGCCCCCTATTGCCCTGCACGCCTCCACCCAAATGGACAACTGCACGCCCGAGAAGGCTCGATGGCTTGAAGCCGCGGGATTCAGACAGATCGTATTGGCTCGCGAAATGTCAATCGAGCAGACACGCGAGATAGCTCAGGCTGTAAAGGTGCCCATCGAAGCTTTTGTTCACGGAGCACTCTGCGTGAGCTATAGCGGACGATGCTACGCTTCTGAGTACTGCTTCGGTCGTTCTGCCAACCGCGGATGTTGTGCACAATTCTGCAGACTTGCATTCGACCTCATCGACGGCGAGGGCAACACGCTCGTTAAGAACAAGCACTTGCTTTCACTCAAAGACATGAACCGCACCAACTTCTTGGAGGAGATGATGGATGCAGGCGTTAGATCGTTTAAGATAGAGGGCAGACTGAAGGATGCTGACTACGTGAAAAACGTGACAGCATGGTACCGACAACGAATAGACGAGGTTTTGAGCCAAAGAGGAGCTGACTACGTAAGAGCATCGTATGGCACATCGGCTCTCACCTTCTCGCCCGATCCTTCACGCACGTTCAATCGCACATATACCGACTACTTTCTTCACGGACGCAAACCCGAGGGAGTGCATTCCTTCGCTACTCCAAAAGCTGTAGGTCCTGTAGTGGGAAAGGTGGGACGAACAGACCGTAGGAGCTTCCGATTCGAACCCTCGCGCCAACTCGCTGCACCGCTCACTGCTGGCGATGGCCTATGCTACATGGCTGAGGATGGTACGCTACAAGGATTCCGCGTGAATAAAGTGGAAGGGCGAGAGGTATTTCCTGCCACAATGCCTCGGCTGAAGGCAGGCACCGTGCTACGCCGTAGCTACGACTTTGCCTTCGACCGACAACTCTCCAAGCCTACCGCCAAACGCACGCTGGCAGCCAAGCTCACGCTGCGCGAGGTAGAAGGCGGATTTGCACTCGACATGGCTGACGAGAGCGGATGTCACGTGACGCTACGCTTTGACCATCCTCACGAGGCTGCTCGTTCGCCACAACGTGATGCCATCGTGCGGCAACTCTCTAAACTGGGCGATACGCCCTTCACCGCTGAACGCATAGACATCGAGACCGATGGCGAACGATTCATCCCTGCCTCAGTGCTTGCGGAATGGCGACGCCTGACGTGTGAACGCTTACTTTCCGACCATCAGACAAGCTACGAGCGCGATCGCGCGGGAAAGGTGGCAGACGAGAAGCTAAAAGAGCTTTTACCCCATAGCCTGACGTTCACAGCCAACGTGTCCAACCACTTGGCAGAAGAGTTCTACCATACTCACGGGGTAGAGACGATTGAGCCTGCCTTTGAGCGAGAAGTGCCTCAAGGCGAAGTGGCGATCATGACTTGTCGCCACTGCATACGCCACGCATTGGGGATTTGTCTCAAGAAGACGAAGCATTCGCCTCGAGAACTATCACTGAGGCTGCCCGATGGCAGAACATTCCCTCTACAGTTTGACTGCCGTCGGTGCGAAATGAAAGTTTTGAAGAATAAGCCATGATCTATGAAAAGATGGATTACCAACTTGCTGCTCCTGCTCCTATGCTGCTTGCTCAACGTGGGGTGCTACTATTCCCACCCCAACAAGGTGGACCACTGGCAGGCTGTCAGCGAGGGAAGTGTTGACTCGGTCAACTTCTACATAACGCACCACTACTGGACGGGCTACAACTTCCAAGCCACAGACTCTCTACGCTTGCAGACAGCCCCACCACTACAAGGTCTGCCAGACTATGGAGCGATGATCAACGATACCATCAACATACGCAACCGCGACCAGTTGGTGGTAGCAAAAGTGATGTACGTGCCCAACGATACGACCGACTCGGTGTGGATAAAAGTAGCACGCGACCAACTGACACAAGGTTGGATTCATGAGAGCACCTTGCTCGACAATGTTGTGCCCGACGATCCAATATCACAGTTCATCTACTACTTCTCCGACGGCCGAAGCATCTTCGTACTCTCCATCTTCGGATTGGCCGTACTCTTTTGGCTCATTCAGAGCATACGGCACAAGCGATTCCGCATCGTAAGTTTCAACGACATTCCAAGTTTCTACCCCACCTTGCTATGCCTCTGCGTGAGCAGTTCGGCAGCGCTCTATGGTAGCATTCAACGGTTCATCCCCATGACGTGGGTAGAGTTTTACTTTCACCCTACGCTCAATCCTTTCAACACGGAGCTACCGCTTATCATGGCGCTATTTATCGCCTCTGTGTGGGCTATGCTGATTGTGGCAGTAGCGGTAGTCGACGAGATACGTAGACAGCCCGACTTGGGCGACAACCTATCTTATCTGGCTTCGTTGGGCGGAATGTGCGTGGTGCTTTACCTCATCTTTACACTGACCACACCTATCTATATAGGTTATCCTCTGCTCGTAGTCTACTGGGCTTTTGCCATTAGGCAATACATCAAGCACCAACCCTCCCACTTGCTCTGCGGCGTGTGTGGCAAGTCTATCCCAGGAAAAGGCAGATGTCCGCATTGCGGAGCATGGAATGAGTGAGAGGGAATACTTTGCAGTTGAAAAGTTTAGAAGTTGAAAAGTTTAGAAGTTAAGCATATACACGTCATAAACTGATCTATGAGCAGAAACACACAAGCCACATAAACTCATAAGCTCAACGCTTGTACAGATTAGCAATAAGAACTCGGCATATAAGCCGAGCAAAACAATAAACTCTTAGTTATGACCAAACACATCGTAATGTTCAAATTTCGCGAAGATGTGCCTGCCGACGTACGCAAGGCAGCTCGCGAAGCTTTCAAGCAGGGCATTGAGGCTCTGCCCAATGTAATACCCTTCATACGCAGCGTGCATGTGGGCTTTAATATCAATGAGAATGAGAAGTGGGACATCTGTCTCGACTCTGCCTTTGACAACCTTGACGACGTAAAGGCATATAGCGTTCATCCCGCCCACAAAGCCGTAGCTGGCGAACTGATGAAGCATATCGGAGAACGTGCTTGCGTAGACTTCGAATAGAAGCACAATATAGACAAACCGAAGCCGACGCGAGACGCGTCGCCCACGAAAGAAGTTGAGGCTCTGTCTTTTCAGACCTTGCCTGAACCATTTCTGTGAGCGACGCGTCTCGCATCGGCTTTATTTCACTCAGAGAGTGATGTATTACTTATCACCTGTTATTATTACTTGATAAGAGCAAGAATGTATTACTTATTACTTGTTACTTATTACTTGATAAGAGCAAGAATGTATTACTTATTACTTGATAAGAGCAAGAATGTATTACTTATTACTTGTTACTTATTACTTGATAAGATGTAATACTTTTAATTTTTATCGTGCCGTAATATGGAAGCAAGACTGATGCACCTCGTACTTCACATAGCACGCTCCCATCTGGCGCATATCATTGAGCACTTCAGCAAGAATCGACTTGTAGACAGTGACCCAGCGGATGTCGCTACTGCCATCTTCGTGGATTTCAAGGAAACGGTTGTAAGAGATGTCGAAGGTGGTGCCAAACTGATGACAGGAGTTCTGCGACGCATTCTGATTGAAATTGCGGAGGCGCTGCACATCCTCTTGTGTGCGGAGCACAGAAGTTATCAGCAATTTGTGAGGAGGATAGCCCTTTGTGACCAGAGAATCATTAAAAGCACGAGCTATCTCATTGAGCAAAACTGCCGCACGTGGCACCAGATAGGGAATAGACTGACGAAGGCGCTGCACGGTGTAGAAAGGATTGTCGGCAATGTAGACCAAATCCTTCATATGGCGATGCGCCTCCTCGCGATTGGCAATCTGAGGTATGCCAAGCCGACTGGCAGTGGCATACTGCACATCATTGAGGTCAGGAAAGGAGGTCTCAAACCTCGGCACACTGGTGACACGATTCTTCACAGGCGTGCCATCGGCCTTGAGTACTGCAAGTGGAGAGCGACGCTTCAAGAATAGCTGATCTACCTTAGCCGCCTGTAGCTCTATACTGTCGGGCTCATGGGCTGCAACTTTGGGTTGCTCTACTTCGTGCTCACGAGGAAGGAGCCATTCGGGATGCGTACATTTCATAATAGAGAATGCAACTACCATGACAGCAAAAGCGATGATAAAATGGATGCGGCGAGGCGTATATAATCTTTTCATAAGAGAATGGATGCAAGTAATAAGTATAGGAAACTGAGGATTTCCTGGCAGGCTTACGACCCTTTTAAATGAAGTACGTAAACTTTGCTCGCACAAAGTTAGTGCATTTCCGCGGGATTTCTTAATTTTGCATGCAAATAAAACCGAATACAGGGTATTCTTGTCGGCTAAAGCAACGCAACGAGGGCTTTTCTCTTGAGAGGGTCCACGCATTGTTTGCTTTACGACTACAGATAGAGAAACATGATAGAGAAACATTTCATACTTGAAGAAGCCGATCCCGTGATCTTCTACGGAGCCAACAACGTCAACATTAAGATGTTGCGAGCACTTTGTCCGAAATTGCGCATTATGGCACGCGACAACGTGGTGCGCGTGATGGGAGGCGAAGAGGACATGGCTGCCTTTGAAGAGGTGTTTCAGAAATTAGAAAAGCACTGTACGAAGTACAATCGCCTACAAGAAGAGGATATTCTCAACATCATCAAGGGCAATAGCACAACGAGTGAGCATACAAGCGATGTGATCGTGTACAGCACGGGCGGGAAGCCTATCACACCACGCACCGAAAACCAGCGCCGATTGGTAGAGGCTTACGATAAGTGCGACATGATATTTGCCATTGGTCCTGCTGGCTCCGGTAAGACGTATACTGCCATAGCTCTGGCAGTGAAGGCTCTCAAGGCTAAAGAAGTAAAGAAGATCATTCTGAGTCGCCCCGCCGTAGAAGCTGGGGAGAAGCTTGGGTTCCTCCCAGGCGATATGAAGGATAAGATAGATCCTTACTTGCAACCGCTCTATGACGCCCTGCAAGAGATGATACCTGCGGCAAAGCTTCAGGAGTATATGGACACGAACGTGATTCAGATAGCTCCATTGGCCTTCATGCGCGGACGTACGCTCAACGATGCCGTGGTCATTCTCGACGAAGCACAGAATACTACGACCGCACAGATTAAGATGTTTCTGACTCGCATGGGATGGAACACGAAGATGATCGTCACAGGCGACCGCACACAGATAGACCTTCCACCTTCACAGAAGAGTGGACTCATCGAAGCGCAACGCATCCTGCAAGGCATTGAAGGCATTGCCTTCATCGAAATGAACAAGAAGGACATTATCCGCCACAAACTGGTGACGCGCATCGTTGAGGCTTACAACCGCGACGACGAACGACGCAAAAAATTGCGCGAGATAGAGGAAGACACGTCAGCTAAAGACACGTCAGCAAAACAAGACGCACTACCCTCTACTCCACCTCAATCCTAAGACTTACGAAGGTAACATGTAAGAGCATTCCCATGGTCCGTTTTCCACACGCGACCAACACTGCGAAGCTTTTACATGTTACCTTTAATGCTTTTATAAAGATAAGTACCTAAAAAGAATCATAACTCGGGAAAGGATGCCCAAACGGACAAACGTATCGTTTAGCTCCTGCCCCATAATCTATAAACTACAATGTCTGCATTAACTAAAACCGATTTTCATTTTCCCGGACAAAAGAGTGTATACCATGGTAAAGTACGCGACGTGTACAACCTGGGCGATCGATTGGCAATGGTTGCTACCGACCGTATCTCTGCCTTCGACGTGATCTTGCCCAAAGGCATTCCCTTCAAGGGTCAAGTGCTCAACCAGATTGCAGCAAAGTTTCTCGATGCTACCACAGACATCTGCCCCAACTGGAAACTTGCCACTCCCGATCCTATGGTGACCGTAGGCGTGATGTGCGAAGGCTTCCCCGTAGAAATGATCGTACGTGGTTACCTTTGCGGCAGCGCATGGCGTGCTTATAAGAGCGGTGTACGTGAGATTTGCGGTGTGAAACTACCCGAGGGCATGAAGGAAAATCAGAAGTTCCCCACCCCCATCATCACCCCGACTACAAAAGCTGAAATCGGCGAGCACGATGCTGACATATCTAAAGAGGAGATCTTAGCTCGTGGACTGGCTACTCCTGAAGAATATGCCGTACTTGAGAAGTATACTCTCGCCCTCTTCGAACGTGGTACAGAAATCGCAGCAAAGCGTGGTTTGATACTCGTTGATACGAAGTACGAGTTTGGTAAGCACGATGGCAAGATCTACTTGATGGACGAGATTCACACTCCCGACTCATCACGCTATTTCTATTCTGAAGGCTACGAGGAACGCTTCAAGAATGGTGAGCCTCAGAAGCAACTCTCTAAGGAATTTGTACGCGAATGGTTGATGGACAATGGTTTCCAAGGCAAGGAAGGCCAGCAAGTGCCTGAAATGACCGACGAAATCGTCAGCAGCATCTCTGCCCGCTACATCGAACTCTACGAACACATCACTGGCGAAAAGTTCGTCCCCGAAGAAAGCGGCGACGTACTCGGACGTATCCAGAAGAACGTAGAAGCTTATCTGAACAAGTAATTCATCAGATAGTCCTTTTTACCAAAAGGATATCTTGTATATTCTAAGAGCCAGCCCTTCATAAGAGAGGGTTGGCTCTTTATTTTATCAGTTTTGTGGGCGACGCGTCTCGCGTCGGCATCAATAGCGTTCAAAATGCTTTCAGCCAATACTGGGGGCGACGCGTCCTCGCGTCGGCGCTATCAGTATCAAGCAGTTAATTCCACGCAGTTGCAGAGTAGACTGCTTCTGCCGACGCGAGGACGCGTCGCCCCCAATAGGCTCTGAGTAGACTTGCTGATCACATAATTTAAGCCGATGCGAGGACGCGTCGCACTACAAACTGGATGAATAAGCTAAACAATGGAAGAAAAGACTAAGCCAAGAGCCTGCCTTTCACGTTGGAAAGAGTAGGCTCTTGGCTTATTTCATAATCATAATTCAAGTTTCGGATTTAGACTGGGCGGGCTGAATCATCGTGCAAGTCGAATG
>CALEKA010000092.1 GCA_937898715.1 uncultured Prevotella sp. | reverse complement strand
CTGAGGAGGCTCGCAAGGTGAATGATTTGCTCCGAACGATTAATAAGGCTTATAGGAAGGCAGTGAAGGAAGCTGATCGCAAACCGCTGAAGGCTGGCGAGGATATTCTCATGGAAAATGGAAAGCTGGCAGCCCAGGTGGATGGCGAACTGAACGTGCGCCCGTCGCTATCGCTGAGAACGTATAATGATTGGACGGATGAACATGGCGTGGAGCACCAGGGAACGCGTGGGCGAATGGTAGAATTCCTTACCAATAAGGGCTTTGATAAGAAGGACATTGACCGCATGACGGAAAACATGGACTATTGGCATGGCCTTATGCAGAAGGTGGCAGACTTTGTGGGTGAGGATGGACAGTTTAAATTCCCCGCATTCCATGAGTGGTCGCAATCCACACCGCTGTATAGGAAGTATGAGGATAGTGTGACAAGGGCGGTGAGTACGTTGGTGAACAATGGTGAATATCCCTTGAACTTTGAGCTTACGACGGACTGCATTAAGCGTGAGGCGTTTACGCAGATTCTCAATGAGATGCTTAACCTTGATGATGCTGCCTGGAGAAAACTTACGCCCGCTAAGATATCGGACATTCAGACTTTGGAGAAGAGCTATGGTATACAGGTGGCTTGTCCGCTGTGCTTTGTGGAGGGTAAGCGACTGAATATCATGAAGTGGGCGACATCGGTCGTGAAGAAATGGAACCAGGCAGTAGCAGACGTGACTGGAGATAAGAAGACTTCTCCCTTCGGCTTTGGTAAGGGCACGTATGTGCCTGAAGAGGTGATTCGTGATGGTAATGTGAACTATAATAGCGACGTGGTGCGCCAGGTGAATGAGGTTGACCGCATGATACAGAGTCGTGAGGGTGTGCTTCCCGAAGTGCTTAAGCAGATGAAGCAGAATGACGAGGAACTTCGTCAGAAACTTGAGCAATTCCGTGATGAGTATGCTGTGAAGCATGGAAGTATAGACGGATTCCGTCTGACAGATAAACAAGAAAAAGAGCTAGTAAAGCTTAGAAATCAGAATTTAAGGGGCGCTGTAGCTAGAATGGCGAAGGCTATTGCTGCTTATCCAGAACTTCGTCATAGACTTCAGGTAGAAGACTTGGTAGGTAGCAAGGGATTGATGGCTATCAGAGCACAGGATAGCCCAGCATTTGCTGAGATGTATTCTTCGATTGTAGCTGCTAATGGTACGGGCACTCCCAAGCTTGTACAGGACTCTCAGGCTTATGATGGTGAAATCATTGACGTAAGTGATACGCAATTTAATAATGCTTCTGTAGTAGGTGGTGCACGACTTTTCTCCTTCTCTGATTTTGACTTGACCAAGGTGTTTGATATCATGCAGATTATGTGGGACTGTGCTGCAAGGAATGCTAAGGTGCAGTCTTATTCTAAGGAGGTGCCTTACATCGTGCTGTTTGGTAAGTGTGGTGTGAAGATTAATATGTCTATGCTTCCAGAGGCAAGGCCTGAAGAGGAACTTGTACGCGTCTACAAAGATGGGAAGAACAAGACTATTAGAGATGCTGCTCTTCATGCAATCCGTGAGAATGCGGGTCTTGATATGGATAAGGATGGGCATATTAAGGGAATACAGTTGAGCGACTCGCATTCTGTATCGAAGGAGTTTGCTGAGAGCATTTTCCATAATGATGATTATAATGCAAACTGTGGTGCGATCATGGTGGGTATTAGTGTGAACCATACGATCTATAGTATGTGTCAGGACTTTATACGCCAGGTGATACCTTTCCACTTGAGCGGTATGCCTATTGCTTCAAGAAAGAGAAGCGATTGCATCTATTATCGTGATGCTACAAACGAGCAGAATACAGGAATCATTGATAAAGATGGCAAACGCGTGAAGTTGTTTGACCAGCATGGAAAGAGCCGTAATCCTAAGGTGGATCACGATTTCAACTTCTATGAGGGTGAGAATAAGCCAGGATGGAATATGCGTGATAGATGCCGAGAGTACATCAAGTGGTGCCAGGAGAATGGCTGTATACCTCGATTTGAATGGGCTGTTAACTCTGATGGATATCGTGCTTTCTGTGAGAGAGAGGGGTATAAGCCCAATGAGGAAATTATCCGCATGATGGATGAGCGTACGACGGATGGTGTGTTTGACGAATATTACAAGGTCATAACGGACTATACTGCTTATCAGCCTATCTTCGATGAGAATGGTAATATGATCGGTGAGCGCCCAGCTCCTCACAAGGCTGTATCTAAGGACTTGAATATTGACAAGAATGCGCTTCCGTTGGTGCTTGGTGTGGACGAGAATGGCAAATTGGTGGATGATCAATCTATGCTTGCTAACCGTGAGAAGTCTATCGCTAACGCATCACAGAACAAAAAGGAGATTGCACAGAAGGCTGTGATGATTCTCAATGGTACGGCAAAGGTGGGTGATCTTGTGAATAAGGGTGGAACGGAGTTTGAGAACAATTCTGATAGCGATAAATATCTTGAGAGCAATGGTAAGAAGTATTCGCTGAGAGAAGAGGAGCAAACTAAAGAGGAAAGAGATCGTGCTTACTTGGATGCTGTAGAACGTGGCGACATGGAGACTGCAAGCAGAATGGTGCACGAGGCTGCTGTGCGTGCTGGATACAGCAAAGATGATTCTTGGAAGATGGATCATCGTGCGCCAAACTCTGAGGATGGTTTCAGTTCTTCTCTGGATGATATTTCGGAGATGATGCCTGATATTTATAGCCCGATGGCTTATGACTATTACGGATATGGTACGGGTGCTGAGGAGAGCATTCGAAGAATTCAAGAGTTGCAAGGTGATCCCGATAAGGTGGTGATGGTCTATAGGGCTGTTCCTAAATCGGTTAAGGACGAGAAATTGCGTAATGGCGATTGGGTAACGCTGAGTCGTGATTATGCTACGGAGCATGGCAAAGACAATATTGATGGCCCTTACAAGGTGATATCAGAGGCTGTGCGTGTGGGTGATCTTTATAACGATGGTAATTCGGTCAACGAGTTTGGCTTTGATGATGGAAAGGACTATGTGTATCGCAACACAAAGAATAATAGGAAATTGGCTGATGCGGTAACTTATGATGATGAGGGCAATGTAATTCCTTTGTCAAAGCGGTTTGATTATAAGAAAAGCGATGTAAAATATTCATTGCGTGAGGATGACGGAGAAATAGATGAAAATGAGGAAATTAACTTGCCAAAGGATGAATATGCTAAACTTGATCATGCTATTCATACACATAATAATTTTAAAGTCGGTAAGGTTAATGATGAATTTACTGCAGATAATTATTACCTTTACACCTATCATGGAGATGGAAAGTTCACAGTGAATGAGAAAATTCCTATTGATGGCAATGAAGATTTAATCGGTGATTATCAAAAACAATTAAGAAATGGCACTTACAGAAGAACAAGAGATCTTAATTCAGCTGTTGAAAGAATGCGGGCTGGAAGATCACACAATAATAACAATAGGGCTCTTGCTGAAGGACGACAACGAAGCAACAATAGATTTAATTCTGTATCTTTACGACAACCATCCGACACCAGACGAGGTGATGAACGTTTGGGTGAAGAACTATCTGGACTATCTTCACCAACAAAGGAGACTGCAGAAACAGAAGAAGCGCTAAACGATTTTGTCGAAAGAGCGAATGAGGCGTTTGCTCACGATGAAGTGGAGGGCATGGACAAGGTGCGAGGAATTCTCTCTGAGATGGATTCTACACAATTGGTTGATGCCTTCATGCACCATGTAGAAAACGATCCTCCCAAATCGTGGGTTGAGGAAAATCGAAGAGCGTTTGATCAAATCATTGAAGCTGCCGAAGAGCGCAAGCGTGAAATAACCGACGAAAACAGTGGTAAGAAATTCTCCCTTCGTGAAGGTGATGATGAGCAACCGACTGGTGGAGTAGCCAAGAAGGATCGTGTGAAGCAGATTGTGGATGAGACGATG
>CALEKA010000091.1 GCA_937898715.1 uncultured Prevotella sp. | reverse complement strand
GAAATGTAAGGGAAGGAAGTGTAGAGTGCAAGGAGAGTGTAGGCTAAGTGTAGGCTAAGTGTAGGCAAAGTGTAGGCAAAGTGTAGGTGGAGTCAGACCATTTCTTTCTGATTATCAGGGGATTTCTTGATGGGAGTGAGGGAGTGAGGGATTTTGGAGGGGAAAATTGAATGTTACGCGCGCGTACGCGTATATATGATGCGCGTGTATGACGTGTATGAAATGAATGCTTGCGTACGAGATTTATTTACGCGATATATGATCTTGAATTTGATCTTGAATTTGATACAAAATATGCTGAATAACATATGGATGAGAATAGGTGGTATGAGAAGAACGTTGTATTTTTGCCGTGGAATATGTGCTTTCATAACTATTGGTTAAGACTTATTTGGCACAAGACATTTTACGAAATCTAATAACAACTAAAACCTTGTATATGAAGAAATCTTTACTTTTCACTTTAGCTTTTATTGTTTCGGCTGTGAGTGCTTGGGCTGATGCGCCCTTCCGCAATCAGCGTTACGATGTGTTTAAGGTGCTTCCGGTGACGGAACAGAGTATCGTGTTTATGGGTAATAGCATTACGAATATGCACGATTGGTTTGAGGCCTTTGACAATCCGAACGTAATCAACCGCGGATGTTCGGGGGCTGTGAGTAGCGAGTTGATTGACAACCTTGAATCGGTACTTCCTGGACATCCGAAGAAGATATTCATGATGATCGGTACGAACGACTTGGGCAGTAAGGGCTTGAATACTGCCGCTCAGGTGGCTGCGAAAGTGCGCACCGCTCTTAAGAAATGTAAGACTGAGAGCCCCAAGACGGAGCTTTACGTGCAGAGCATTCTCCCTTCTAATAGCGGCATTCGCACGCTTGAGGTAGAAAAGGAATCGAACGATAGCATTAAGAAGATTTGCGAAGAGTATGGCGCTACTTATGTGGACCTTTTCGACGACTTGATGGGTATCACTACGGGTGCGCTCTCTGCGGACTACCTGCATTTGAAGGCTTCGGGCTACCGCATTTGGTGTAAGAAGATTGAACAGTATGTGAGCAGTAAGTGTGTGTACGAAGATTCTTATACTGACATCAATGGTAATATTGGTGGTGTGCATGGCATGCGATGCACGTATTTCGGCATGAGTCCGGTCAAGGCTGACGACGTTTTGCTGATTGGCGATGCTACAGTGAACTGCGGTGAATGGAACGAGCTTCTTGGCACTGCGAACTTGAAGAAGCGCTCTACAGGATGGGGCGGACAAGGCATTGCTATCAGCACGATGCAGAGCATGCTGCCCGCGATATTTGAGGGTAATGGCAACAAGGTTGCTCCGAAGAAGATTCTCATCGAATTGGGATACAACGAGGCTGCTGGTAAGACTGACGCTGATGCTGCTATTGCTACATACAAGACATTTCTTGAGGCTGTGAGAGCTAAGGCTCCCAACACCCCCATTGTGCTACTGGCCGTATATCCTTCGAATACAGCAAACATTAATACCACCTACATTGAGCCATTTAATGAGAAGCTTAAGGCTCTTGCAGAAGCTACGGAGAACGTGACTTATGAGGAGGGCACTTACACAGAATTGGTGAAGGATGGTGTGGCCAACACTGACTACTTCTCTGGTGCTTTCCTTTATGGCAAGGGGTATGTGAAGATGGCACAGGTAATAGCCAAACACGTGGAAGGTGCCACGGCTATTACGGATGCTGAAGCAGCAAAGCGCCTCGCGACATTCAATGCTCGCACCTCGCTGAGCAAGGCTATTCAGACGGCTGAAGCTTTCCAGCAGGGCGAAAACGTTGGCAACGGCGTGGGACAATATAAGAAAGACAAGGTGGCTCCTCTGACTCAAACTATCGAAGAGGGATACGCTCTACTTACGAAGGACGGAGCAACCGATGAAGAGCTTAGCAGCAAGGCGACAAGTTTCACGGCGGCTATTCAAACTATCCTGCCCTCTATCAATATGCCAGAGATATCGGAAGAGGGAGGTGAAGAACATTGGTACCAGCTCTACACGCCCAACCGCAACAATCGATACACTACATCGCAAGGCGCAGGCAACACTCTGATTGGAGGCGACAACACGAAACTGAAGAATACGATGTGGAAGTTTGTAAAGCGCACGGATGGTTCGCTTGACATCGTCAATCGTAAGGATGGCTCTTATATCAACCCCTCAGCTACTAACAACACAGCTCTTTCTACATCTGCCACTTCGCCATCGGCTGGTTGGACTTTAAGCTACTCTGATGCAGTAGGCACATTTATTATATCAAGCAATACTGTACAGATTAATCAGACTAATAAAAATAACGCGCTCTACAACTGGGGCGGAGGAAGCAACAGAAGCGATACAGGATGCCAGTTTGCCATCGTTGACGCGCCCGATTTTGAAGACGTAGATGTGGAGCCTTTCTGTGGCGAGTATGAGATCTCGATGGAGAATGGTGATTTTGTCAACGCTAATAAAGGAACCAATACGAGCTTTCCTGACGGCTACGTGGTTGCGAAATCATGGCAGAGCACCAGCACTTTGCCTCAAATCACCTTTTCTACCACAGCCAACAACATGATGCCTTCTGAAATATACAAAGGAAACTATCTGATGTTGCACCCCGGGGCGAATGGTTGTACTTATACGCTTACAGTGAACTCTCCTTGCATTATTACAGGCTACAGCTTTACTTATAGTGCACAGAGCAACGTAACGATTACCATTGGCGAACAGACTTACAATGCGACTACGGAGGATCAGACCGCGTCTGTCGAAGGACTTAACTCTTCTACAACGTCGTTCGTCGTAGGCGGTACGAATAGCACGGGAAAAGGCGTTATTCTGAAAGATTTTATTGTAAAAATACAGACTGAAGACTATCAGCCTGGCGGTCAGACTGCTATCGGAACGATTGTAGACGAGGCACATACTCCCGCCACAACCTACTATGACGTTCAAGGCAGACGCGTGGTAAAACCAACAAAGGGAATATACCTTACTAACAAAGGACAGAAGGTGATCATCAAGTAAGAGACATCGTTGGGACTACTCTCCCACCCTCACACAAAAAGGCTTGGAATGCTATGAATGACTCATAGATTCCAAGCCTTTTCCATTGTATCTTCCCGAAATTAATCTACCTCTTCTTCACGCTCCATGATGCTTGCTGCAAGGCAGTCGGCAGTGTGGATGATCATGACCAAGGGATAGAGCGAATGGGCGGTATCATAGTTGCGCTCATCTTCGTAAGAATTCATGTTTACACCCCATGGTCCCATGTGCCAACGGATGGCAAGCATTTCGGCATCGGTCATCTCAAGACCACTGCAGAGGAGGAGAACGACGGATTTCTCGCCATGTCCCATGGGGAAGTTTTTGTAGCTCACGTTGTAGCCGGGCACATCTTCCCACACGCCCATGGCATTCTTCTTACGCTTTGTGGTGGGTTGGTAAACGTCGGACTTGCACACGTCGTGAAGCAGGCTGGCCAGAATAACGCTCTCACGAGGTACCTCACGCTCAAGCGTTGGCTCAAGTTTTTTCATGCCTTCCCACACTTGAAGGGCGGCTTTGCAGGTATTTAGCGAATGAAGCACGAGGCCTCCCTTGATGTTGAGATGATGACCTGCAGAGGCTGGGGCTTCGAAGAATCCTTGCTCTTCGAGATCGGAAATAACATCTTCCATACCCTCGCGCTTGCAAGAGCGGAGAAGCTGGAGAAATTCTTCCTTGTAGGATGATAAATCAATATCCATTATTAGATAGTTTTGTTTGTGACAAAGTTAATAAGACTATACGATGATGCGCTCTTTAGGGATAGAGAGCAGTTCTTCACTTCATATAAAAAGGCTAAGATTGAGAGCACATGTGTGCTTCTGAATCTTAACCTAATTCTTTTCTTTCAGGACCATGAGCAGAGTTTGCTTTTAAGCGTTCTGTGTCGGTCCCATAGCCATAGATACAGCGCTTTTGAGCATGGCTTGCTATGCCTTTGCTAAGAGGGCGTCGACGGCAGCATCAACCTTTTCGAATTGGAACTTCTGCCAGATGGTGTCCATCAGAGCAGCTATACGCTCTGTGCAGAGGTTGCCGATACTTCCTTCGTGAGTGTGATGGATGTTCTTATCGGGCGTGAACTGACCCGCTTCTATCTCAAGTCCTACTTTCTTATAAGCATCGCGGAAGGGCACTCCTGAAGAGGCAAGACGATTCACCTCTTCTACTGAGAACATCGCATCATAGCGCTTGTCGTCGAGAATATGCTCGTTGACCTTGATGCGCTCGATGATATAGGTGGTCATGTGGAGGCAATCGATCAAGCGGTCGAAGGCGGGAAGGAAGGCTTCCTTGAGTTCCTGGAGGTCGCGGAAATAGCCACAAGGAAGATTATTCATGATCAAGATCATCTCCTGAGGCAATGCCTGCAAACGATTCATGCGAGCTCGGATAAGCTCGAACACATCGGGATTCTTCTTATGTGGCATAATGCTCGAACCTGTTGTACACTCATCGGGAAGCTTGATGAAGGCGAAGTTTTGAGAGTTGAACATGCAGGCGTCGAAGGCAAGCTTGGCTACTGTGCCCGCTACGCTGGCAAGGGCGTAAGCTACGTTGCGTTCCATCTTTCCACGTCCCATCTGTGCGTAGACCACATTGTAGTCCATCGAATCAAATCCGAGGAGGTCGGTGGTCATCTGACGATTGAGGGGGAAGGATGAGCCGTAGCCAGCAGCGGAGCCGAGCGGATTGCGATTGGTGAGGCGATAAGCGGCTTCGAGGAAGAGCATATCGTCGGTGAGGCTCTCGGCATAGGCGCCAAACCAAAGGCCGAAACTTGAGGGCATAGCTACCTGCAGGTGGGTGTAGCCTGGCATCAATACCGACTTGTAGCGCTCGCTCTGCTTCTGCAGTTCTGTGAACAACTGACGTACTGCCTCAGCCACCTCGCGCAGTTTTTCACGCGTGAAGAGCTTGAGATCGACCAACACTTGATCGTTGCGAGAGCGACCAGAGTGAATTTTCTTGCCCATATCGCCAAGTGAACGTGTGAGCATGAGTTCCACCTGCGAATGGACATCTTCGATGCCGTCTTCTATCACAAACTTGCCTTCGCGTGCAAGCTGATAAATTTTCTTCAGCTCCGAGAGCAGGGGCTGCAGTTCATTATCGGCAATGAGGCCTATGCTGTGGAGCATGGTGACGTGTGCCATTGAGCCGAGCACGTCGTAAGGAGCGAGGTAGAGATCGAGTTCACGATCATGACCTACGGTGAAGCGGTCTATTTCGTCGGTCACCTGTACCGACTTTTCCCAAAGTTTCATAGTCTAAATTTTAGAATTCCTGTCCGATGATGAAGTGGAACTGCGAACCGCCGGCTCGTTTACCCGAGTAACCGCTGATGTACTTCTGGAAACCATAAGCCCAGTCGATACCCATCAAGCCGACCATGGGGAGAAGAATTCTCACACCCACACCAGCCGAACGCTTCATGTTGAAGGGATTAAACTTCTTGACATCTTGCCAAGCGTTACCACCCTCTACAAAGGCCAGAGCGAAGATTGAAGTAGAATTTTCGAGCATGAGCGGATAGCGGAGCTCAAGCGTCATACGGCTATAAGCATAGGCATCACCGTAGTAAGAATTGTTGCCCGAGAGCGAACCATTCTCATAGCCACGCAGACCGATGGTCTCGGTGGCATAGCCGCTCGAGTAGCCCGACATACCATCACCACCTACGTAGTAAGTTTCGAAGGGAGATTTCTTATAGCGGTTGTATGAACCGAGTATACCGAATTCGAAGCGAGTCATGAGCACAGGAGCCTTGACAGCGCTTGAGAGTGCGGTGAAATTGCGGAATTTGAATTTCCACTTATGATATTCGATCCACTTGTTCTTCTCCTGCATCTCCTGCTGGTACTTGGAGCTCTGATAGTTGTTGGCCAAGTGCTTGTAGTCGCGGCCATCCCAAAGAGAATAAGGCGGAGTGAGCGTCACTTGGAAGAGGAATTCAGATCCCTTGCGTGGATAGAATGGATGATCGGTAGAGTTACGCGAGAGCGAGAGCGAGAGGTTGATGTTGTTGCAATTACCATCCGTGATGAGGAAGTACTGCCATGACTTCAACATATAGCGCGTATACGAAAGTTCAGCCATAAAGTTGAAGTAATCATCAGGCCAACGCAAGCGCTTACCGAAGCCTAAGCTCAAGCCCAACATTTTCACGTATTTGTCGGGATCGTAGGCGTCGGTGTAGTAATTACTCGTGGTACCATAACCATACGCATAGTTTAAGTATGAGTTATAGTAGTTCTGATTGACGTAATTAGAGTTTACGTCGCTCTGCTTGCTATAATAGATAGAGAACGAGAGTTGGTTAGGACGTTTTCCGCCAAGCCAAGGTTCGAGGAATGATAGCGAATAGTTCTGATAATACGTACCATTAGTCTGTACCTGCAGAGAGAGTGTTTGTCCATCGCCTTGCGGTATGAATCCTGCACGCTTATAGCCTTTCTTGAAAAGGTTTTGTACAGAGAAGTTGGTAAACTTCAAACCTACTCTTCCTACAATACCAGTTTGTCCCCAACCAGCCGAGAGCTCGATTTGGTCGCCCCCCTTTGAGACGAGTGGGTAGTTCAAGTCAACCGTTCCAGATACGGGGTCGGGCTTAATGCCGCTTTGTCCGAACTGAGTTTGTAGCGCTTCGGGATCGAACTGGTTCATCTGCGCCAAGTCCTGGATAGAACGCTTGATATTCTCCATAGAGAAGAGATCACCTGGCTTGGTGCGGAGTTCTCGACGGATAACGTTTTCGTAGACGCGGTCATTGCCCGAGATGCGCACGTGGTTGAAGGTAGCTTGTTGTCCTTCTTGGATGCGCATTTCGAGGTCGATAGAGTCGCCATCGACATTGATTTCTACGGGGTTGAGGTTGTAGAATACGTATCCATTATTATAATAGAGGTTGCCGATGGCATCGTCGTCGGACGAGAGTCGCTTATTCAAGAGCGTTTGGTCGTAAACGTCGCCCTTCTTCATTTGTAAGAAACGTTCGAGGAGGTCTGAGTCGTAGACGGTGTTACCCACCCACGACACGTTGCGCAAGTAGTACTTCTGTCCTTCGTAGACGTTGAGGTGAACGTTGACGTGCTTTGCGTCGACGGTTTCTATGCTGTCGGAGGTGACGAGTGCATCGCGGTAGCCCCATTCGTTGAGCTTTTCTACGAGCAAATCTTTGTCCTCCTTGTACTTTTCGGGAAGGAACTTCTTCGAGCGAAACATGTTTACGAAGCTTTTCTCATGAGTCTTCTTCATGGCTCTCTTAAGCTTAGCCACATGTTTGGGTTCGGCGCCGTTGATGAAGATTTTCTTCACCTTGATCTTTTCATTCTTATTGATATCGATATCTACCAGCACGCGGTTGTCGCCCGTTACGTCCTCTCGGAGCGTAATGTTTACCTCACAATTTTTAAAACCTTTCTCCTCGAAATGTTTCTTAATGTAGTGCTCGGCACGATTGATCATATCCGTAGTGATCTGATTGCCGGGTTGGAAGCCGATGATCTTTTCGCAATCTTCGCGTTCCGACTTTTTCACACCCGTATAGCGGATGCTCGATATGCGAGGTTGCGTAGTAAGCTTCACGTGGAGGTAAGCTTTACCATCGACGATGCTATCTGCTACTATTTCTACGTTGGAGAATACCTTCTGTGCCCAATACTTGCGGATAGCTTCTGTGATATCGGGTCCTGGAATTTCGTAAGATTGTCCCACAACGAGTCCCGAAATACTCTGTAAGTATTCCGAGTCGTAGCCTTTCATTTCGTCTACCGTTAAGCCTCCCAACACATATCGCGGGTGGTTGGCCGTATAGGTTATCACGGGCGTATTGTCGGTCTGCTTTGCTGCTTGTCCTTCGCTTTGAGCGTGTGCACTAAGAGCCATGCAGGCAGTCATAGCGAGCAGTATGCGTGAGGTATATTTCATTCGTCTGTTTGTGTATTATCTATGTTGGTTACTTGCTCGCTGGTCTTGCCGAAGCGTCGTTCACGATTTTGGTACCATGCGATGGCATGGCAGAGGTCAGCTTCGTGGAAGTCGGGCCAGAAAGTGTCGCAGAAGTAGAATTCGGTGTAGGCACACTGCCAAAGCAAGTAGTTGCTTAGTCGTACTTCTCCTCCCGTGCGAATGAGCAAGTCAGGATCGGGCATGAAGTTGGTAGCGAGGTGTGCGGAGATGGTTTGCTCGTTGATGTCGTTGGGCTGAAGCGTTCCATTTTTCACCTCTGAGGCTATCTGCTTCATGGCTTCCGTTATTTCCCATCGAGAACTGTAGCTCAGTGCGATGACCATCGTCATTCCGGTATTGACGGAAGTGCGCTGTTGCAATCCGAGAATAGACTTTCGCACCACTTCGGGCACCCTTGAGAGGTCGCCGATGATGCGAAGTCTTACATTGTTGTTCATGAAGAGTTCTTCTTCGAGCGAAGTGAGGATGAGCGACATTAGTGCAGCCACCTCGTCGGCGGGTCGGTTCCAATTTTCGGTGGAGAATGTATATAGCGTCAAGAACTTCACCCCCAGGTTGGAGCAAGCTGTGGTGATTTCACGCACAGCGACTACACCCTGTTGGTGTCCCATGCTGCGGTTCATACCGCGTGCCTTGGCCCATCGTCCGTTGCCATCCATAATGATAGCGATGTGGGAAGGTATTCTTGAATGGTCGAGTTGCATATATCGGAGTTGTGTATGATAAACTATGTAAGCGAGAGTGCTATTTTATATCATAAAGTGCTGTCTTGTATCACGATGTATGATATCATGGTGCATGCGTGGTTTAGTCGCGGTTGCACGTGGGGCACTTCGGACTGAGGTCATAGGTGATTGTGAGCATCAAGGAGGAGTAGATGTCTTTATTTCGGAACATCTCCGACTTGATGCCGAGTGGAGCGTCAAGTCCATCGAGTTTATCGGATAGGCTGAAATGAACCATCCAGTCGAGTCCGAGATTGAGTCGTTGGCCCAATTTATACTTTATTCCTGCTCCAAGCGGTATATTGGCTGTGAATGATTTTCCGGCTGCTCCGTAGGTAAGTCCGAAGCCGCCCTGCAGATAGGGCACTATGCGGGAGTAGCCGCGATAGTCTCGGCGGTAGCCGTATGGCAGAAAGTGCAGTTCGTAGAGAACCGACACGTCGTAGATTGCGCTGCTTACGGAGTAATTGAGTTGTGCTGATCCTACGGTGTTGGGGTCGGAGGGAATATAATTTTTGAGTGAAGCTGTTGCTCCTTTCACCCCTACGTAAGAGAATTGCGTCTTCACCGCCATGCGCGGGTTGAGTGGGAAGCGAGCAACGAGAGCTCCAGCAAGTCCCATCTTGTCCTTCACATCAGTAAAATTGACCGACGTGCCCAGTCCTACGCCTAACTCCAGGCGATAAACGAGGTCTTCCTGCTGAGCATGTGCGCTCCTTGAGAGGAGCAGGAATAGCAGTAGCAGAGATGTAATTCTGTACACAATGCGCATGGTGCATGTGAGAGTTTAGAAGTTTATGAGTTTAGGAGTTTAGGAGTCACCTATAGCGGTGTATATCAATACTATAGCAGTGTATATCACTACTATAGCACCTACTATATATATAGCACCTACTATAACACCTTAGGCAATCAGTACGTGATTATTACTCCCAGCCCAATCGATTGATTCTGCCGCGATAGATGGTACCTGTGCCACCGAGCACTACCCATATATAATGGTCTGCGTCAACTGCCACGCTGATGGAATTTGCGCCTGTGGTATCGGGCGAAGAGAGGTCGGTGGTCTTCCAAGTGCGTCCGTTGTCAGTGCTCGTATAGAATGGAGCTATAGTGCCATCTGCAGCCACACCGGTAACGACTGTACCCTCATCGTAAGCGAAAGCGCTTATCTGCTTGAGCAATGGGCAACCATACGTGCGGAGTTCCTCCGTCTGAGGCAAATTAATCCAGGGATAAGAGTACTTATCTGCTGCGGAGCGATCAATATCGCGCTTCCACACGGTGACAGAGTCGGCGCTTGTGCCATCTGCACGGGCCACCTTGCGCGATCCTACCATCACCACGATTTCTCCATCCTTGTCAACACGCGATTGCTGAGTAGCTGCTGCCACGTCGCTTCCTTGCGGAAGATCTGCGGGGCTATCCACCTCGCTTTCGTTCCATGCGAGGCCATCTGCCGAAGCGTACATTTGGTTGCCTGCAATGGCGTAGATACTATCTGTGCTTTGACCTACGAGAGCATCAAACTGCACGGGTGTGCTAACGGTGCTCCAGCCTTCCGTCACCATAGCCGACTCTACCAATCTGCCACCAGCGAGAGCGAGGAATTTGTCAGAGAAATGCTGAACGGTGCGCACATCTATTGCGTTTCCGCCCACCGAAGCGAGGGGCTGAGCCTCATCGAAGGATGGCGATTGACGAGAAGTCTGGACGAGCTTTACTTCGCCGTCCATCGTGCGACCGAACACATAGATGCTTCCCCCTACTGCCAACGTACGGCTTTCTATGAAAGAAGCCACGGGGCTGAGAGGATTGTGGGCCAACTGCTTCCAATCCAGCTCATCAGCATATTCCTTATGCACACGTATATCGAAGTTGTAGAATCGCTTTGAACTTCCGTCGGGAGCATAAGCCACCACTTGGCGCAGCACGGAGAAGTCGGTACTATCGGTAGGTGTGAAGGCTTCTTCCTTACCTGTCTCAAGATTGACGATGCCCAACGTGCCCGTACACTTGATGCCACTGCTGGATGCAAACACCAATTTGTCTACACACGTCCCCACGGGCAGCGAATCAGGATTGAACACGCGGCTATTCACTTGATCTATATACAGATGGTATGCACCTCCTGTCACGGAGACGGTGGTACTATCATTGACGATGCGCTTCAGCGTGCCGAGGGTGGCAGAGGTGATTACGCAATCGTTGGAGAGTTCTTCGGTTGTGTCTTCTGACGAGTTGCAGGAAGTCATCATGCATCCTGTCAGGATTGCCACTACGAGGGCTAATATGTTGGGTTTCTTCATGTCGTGATGATATGTGTGTATTCTTCAACGTGCAAAAATACGTACAAATTCTTATTTAATGGCCATTTCGCGTCCATTTATCTTGTTTTAACGCGACATAAGGGTGCGATTGTCAGTTTTCCACGCCCAAATCGTCTCATCTGCAAGGTGGTGCATCAAGAAGTCTTTGTGCCGTCGGTAACGCTTCTCAGTCGGCGCAGGTTATCGTCTTCGCCCACCATCCACAGGGCGTCATTGCGCACGATGGTGCGGTCTGCCCGTGCTGGATCGATACTTCCATCCGACGTTTCAAATCCTACCACCATGCAGTGGTACACATTGCGTATGCCGCTATCGCGCAGTCTGGCTCCGATGAGCGGGCTACCCTCACGCACGAGTAGCCGTCGGAGTTGCAAGCGATTGGTATCGGGGGCATGGCTGACGATGTCGCTCTGCATGCGCTGTTGGAAGCGCTGTAAGCTCTCGTCGCTACCGATCACTTCGATGTAGTCGGAGGGAAAGAGCACCGCACTGCCGTCGGGAATGTTGATGCGATTGCCATTGCGTACGATGGCAGCTATCATCACGCCATCAGCGTGGCCAAAATCGAGTTCGGAGAGTCGTTTCCCCACCCACATACTGTCGTAGGGCACTTCGAGTTCGGCTATATGAATATTGCGACTTGTGAGCCTACCGGCATAGCCTGGAGTAGCCTCCTCACTTTGCGAAGCCATCACCTCGCGCGAACGCAGATTTTGCAGGAAGGTGCGTTCGAGCCTGATGCTTACCAACTTGATGCGTTTCGAAGCGACGAAGCATCCCACGATAACGATTGAAGCCAGCACATGCCACAGCCACCATAGCGGCGAGAGGAAATTGAGAATATAGTAGACCGCAGCCACTGCCACAGCATAGCGCAGCAGGAAGGTGATCCACAGCCCCACCCTATCCATGCGGCTACGATGGCGCAGTTGTCGCCACTCGTCGGAGTGGTTTTTACGCATGACGATAGCACGGAGGAAAGGTGCGGAAAATAGCAACGAGAGCACGCCACAAGCGGCATTACCCGTCCAATGCCCCAGCGCTTCTCGACACAAGGGGAGCAGGAGTGATAGCGAGATGATTATCACGGCAATGCTCAGTGTGAGATAAGCCCCCAACTGGCTGAGTAGAGCCATGAGGAGTTTTTTCCACAGATGCTCACGCTGAGCCTCAGCCGCAGCCTTTCGTCCGCGTTCGTCCAATCGGTGAAACACGGCTGCGGGCATCACGCGTTGCAAAACGCTATAAGCGGGTGCAGCGGCGCGTATCATGTAGGGGGTGGCAAAGGTAGTGATGATACTCACCGCCACTACCACGGGGTAGAGAAATTCGCTTGTCACCTTGAGCGACATGCCGAGCGAGGCAAGAATGAATGCGAACTCACCGATCTGTGCGAGCGAGAATCCGCTCTGAAGTGCCACGCGCAGCGATTGTCCTGAGAGCAAGAAACTGCTTGTGCCAAACACGGCTTGTCCCACAATAATTGCTAAGCAGATCACCAATATAGGGAGCCAGTAGGCTGCCAATACAGCGGGATCGACGAGCATGCCCACCGACACAAAGAAGATGGCACCGAAGAGGTCCTTCACGGGCGATACCACGCGCTCGATCTGCTCTGCCTCTACCGTCTCTGCCAGGATACTGCCCATCATGAAAGCGCCGAAGGCTGAACTATAGCCTGCGCGCTCTGCCATGACTACGAGCAAAAAGCACAGCCCGATGCTCACCACGAGGAGCGTCTCTCGATTCATGAATCGATGGGCTTTGCGCAGGAAGAGGGGAACGAGGTAGACGCCCACCACAAACCATAGGATGAGAAAGAAGCCAAGCTTAAGGAGGCTCCCCACGAGCTCCATCCCCTGAAACTGGCGCGACACTGCCACAGCGCTTAGCACCACCATGAGCAAGATGCCGAGTATATCCTCGAGTATGAGCACGGAGAGCACTTCGCCCGCAAACTTCTTCTGTCGCAGTCCGAGGTCGTCGAAGGCCTTATATATAATAGTAGTACTCGACATGGCGAGCATGCCTCCCAGGAAGAGGCTGTTCATATCGCCCCAACCGAAGAAGTGGCCCACCATACTGCCCACGCTCATCATGCAGAACATCACACTGCATGCTGCTATGACGGGGGCTGCCCCCATCTTTACTATTTTCTTAAACGAGAATTCGAGTCCGAGGGTAAACATGAGGAATATCACGCCAATGTCCGCCCAGGTGTGTATACTGCTGAGGTCGGTCACACTGGGAGTATAGGGCATGTGGGGACTGGTCAAGAATCCAGCCACAATGTAGCCAAGCACGAGGGGCTGCTTGAGCCGCTTGAAGATGATGGTGACCAAGCTTGCCGAGATAAGGATGAGAGCGAGGTCGGAGATGAGAGTGGACATGGGGGATAATATACTAATACGCGTTGGCGGAATGTGTAAACGAGTTGACAAGTTAACTGGTGAACAGATAAGCTACCTTGAGTAGGGCTGCTGTGGATAGACGAAGAGCACGTTGCGCGAACTGAAGTAGCGCTCCACCTGATCGGGCAGACGGTCCAGATAGGCATGATACGAGATGGTGCCTCGACGAGCGCATACGAAGATAAGCATATGGTCTTGGCGCGAGGTATGAGCCAGCTGAATGAGGTTGTTCCAAGAGTTGAACTCGGTATAGATCACAGGCAGACCGCTGTGGGGCGACTCCGCCAGATAGTGCTCCATAGCCGTGAGTGTGGCTGGCGAAGAGAGCGCTTCGAGTCCACACCCGATCTGATGGGCGAGTAGCGCAATGCGATCCATGCAGTGGGCAAAGCCTTGCTCAAACTCTGCCTTGGGCGGCACCAACACGTGGAGTCGGCGCACCGTATTGAGGGGGATGGTGTCGCGATAGATCATGATCTGGCGATCGACGGAAGTCAAGAGGTCGGCCACGGTCTTGCCATAGAAGGAATCGGAGAGGCGTGCCTTGCGGTGCAGTCCGAGCACGAGGTCGCTCACGGCACGCTCCTTGACCGTATGCGATATGCCGCTCACCACATTGACCGACCATCGCTGATAGGTCTGTATGCGTATGCCCGTGGCCGAAGCCATCTTCACAGCATTGTGGAGCTGTTGTTCTCCGCTCTGACGCGCCGATGGATCATTTTCGAGCACTACGTTGAGGGCTATGATAGGCGCTACAGAATGGGGCGTGCGGAGCATGAGTGCCAGATTGACAAGCCCGGGGAGGGTATCGCGATAGTTCACGGCAATGAGTATGCGGTCGGGGGCTTCATCGGGAGCTTCGTTGCTCGAGGTGGGCTGCAGCGAACCCGTCACGGCCAACTTGCGCGAGGTGGTCTCGGTCACGAGTGAACTCACTACGCACGTCACAAGGATGAGCACCATGGCTCCATTGAGCACATCTTCGCCCAAAAGATGGCTACCATCGGGCAACACGATGCCATAGCCCACGAGCACCACTGCGAGGGTGGCTGCTGCACGGGAGCCGGTGAGGCCAAACATGAGGTTGCGCTCCGTGGCCGACATGCGGAAGGTCTTTTGCGTTGCATAGCTGGCTAACCACTTACTCACCACGCCTACCACCACCATCACGCAGGCCGTGAGCACCGCACCTTGGTGCTCTACGAGGGCATTGAGATTGATCAACATGCCCACGCCTATGAGGAAGTAGGGAATAAAGAGGGCATTGCCCACAAACTCTACGTGGCTCATCAAGGGCGATAGTGGGGGTATCAAGCGGTTGAGCACAAGGCCTACGAGGAAGGCTCCGAGTATGCCCTCCATGCCCACGAGTTCCATCAGTCCCGCGCCTAAGAATACGAGGCAGAGCACGAAGACGTATTGCACCACGCTGTCGTCGTAGCGACGGAAAAACCACCGTCCGATCCTCGGGAAGGCATAGACTATCACGCCGCCGAGCAGTACCACCTTGACCACGAGCCACACCCAGTATAGCCCCGTGACGTGTTCCTTAAACATGCCGCCCACTACGGCCAGCACCAGCAACGTCAGCGTATCTGCTACGATGGTACCGCCCACGGCAATGCTCACGCTGGTGAGTCGCGAGAGTCCATAGCGCAAGACGATGGGATAGGCTATGAGCGTATGCGAGGCATACATGGCGGCGATGAGCACACTGGCTGCCACGCCGTAGCCCAACAGAAGGGAGTTGGCAGCATAGCCCAAAGCCATAGGGATGACAAAGCTCAGGAGTCCGAGCGTCAGAGCGCGTCCCTTGATGCGCTGCACGTCTTGCAGGTTCATCTCGAGCGAGGCAAGAAACATGATATAGTAGAGCCCCACCTTTCCGAAGAGTTCGAAACTGCCGTCGCGCTCAAGCACCCCGAAGCCATGAGGCCCGATGAGTATGCCCGCGAAGATCATACCCACGATGGAGGGTATGCGCAGGCGTTCGAGTAGCATCGGTGCAAAGAGTATTATTGCCAGCACGATGAGGAATATCCAAGTAGGGTCTGTGATCAAATTCTTAGGTGTTAATGGGGTGAATAATGGAGGTTGCGGAGGCTTGTTTTTCCTTCAGAAGGAGAGTAAAGCCGCGCCGCAACCATCTTTTCTGCAAAGTTATTGTATTTTTTTCAATCACGCGCAACGCATGCGCGTATTTAGTTGTCACCCTTTCAGCTGCTCTGTCTTTCAGCTGTTCTGTCTTTCAGCTACTCTGTCTTTCAGCTGTTCTGTCTTTTAACTGTTCTGTCTTACAGCTGCTCTGTCTTTCAGCTGTTCTGTCTTTCACCTGTTCTGTGGGCGACGCGTCTCGCGTCGGCATCGCATGATAATCTAACTGAAGTTTTCTCTAAAGAAAGTCTTCTTTATCTCGTGGGCATGTGATAAAGTATTCACATCTAAATCCGAAACTTGAATAATCTAAAAAATTCTATCTTTTTCCTTTTAACCTTCCTCTTGATCGCTTGTGATGCCGACGCGAGACGCGTCGCCCACGGTATTGGCTGAAAAGCCTCTTGATCGCTTGCAACGCGAGACGCGTCGCCCACGGAGCTAATGAATGGGCTGTCCCTCACGCGCGCACGCATCAGAGAGTTTTTCCTCGTTTTTTCTACATTGCTTGCACTGATTCTTACGTACGCTTTGATTATCAAAGCATTACGCAGTGTAAGCACCTATCATTTGCCTACACTTTGTCTGCACTCTTGCCTACACTCCGACCGAAAATCTCTTACCACCCCTAATTTTCATAGCACCCACCTCTAATTTTCACAGCACCCACCTCTAATTTTCACACCATCAAGGGAGTATTTGCCCGCCAAGGAGGCATGAGGGGAATCTGAGGAAAATGTGGGAAGGACTGGTCTTGCCTACACTATGTACTTCTTTGATTATCAGTTGTTTTCACAGAATTAGTGTAGGCAACTCATATAAAAGCCGAAAACTCTCTGTATGCGCGCGCGAGGAGTCACGTCTATATACAGTAAAGATACGGCTGATTCTTGACCGCGTGCCGATGCGAGACGCGTCGCCCACAAAGCAGGGGGAGAGAAAATGACATCTCTGCATGAAAAGCCGTAGAAATTCTGCACCCATACCGTCCCTCCAAACGTAAAAAATGCCCTTTCACCACCATCAGTCTCTATAAAACGAGGCACAAAGGCTTCTTTATCAAAAAAGTATTGTAATTTTGCACACGGAGAGATGCTCTTTTCTTTCTGCAACAAAATTCTACACTCTGTAAACAAAATGCAACGAGCAGACCGCTTTTCAATGCTTCACTCAAGCCCTAAAAAGGCAGTTTGCTTACAAAATCACATAAAATTCAAGCAATGAACGTAGCTATCGTAGGCGCCAGCGGTGCCGTAGGCCAAGAATTTTTGCGCGTACTCGCCGAACGCGATTTTCCTATCGACAACCTTCTGCTCTTCGGATCAACCCGTAGCGCAGGTACGAAATATACCTTCCGCGGCAAAGAATACACCGTAAAACTTCTTCAGCACAACGACGACTTCAAGGACGTAGACATCGCTTTCACCTCGGCTGGTGCAGGCACTTCTAAGGAGTTTGCCGCCGACATCACGAAGTTTGGTGCTGTCATGATCGACAACTCTTCTGCTTTCCGTATGGACGAAGAGGTGCCCCTCGTAGTGCCCGAATGCAACGCTGAGGATGCACTGAAGCGCCCCCGCGGCATCATTGCCAACCCCAACTGTACCACCATCATGATGGTAGTGGCTCTGCAGGCTATCGAAAACTTGAGCCACATCAAGCGCGTACACGTAGCCTCTTACCAAGCTGCAAGTGGCGCCGGACAGGCTGCTATGGATGAACTCGTAGAGCAATATCGCGAGGTGCTCGACGGCAAGCCCGCCACAGTGAAGAAGTTTGCTTATCAGCTGGCATTCAACGTAATCCCGCAGATCGACGTGTTCCAGGACAATGGCTACACGAAGGAAGAGATGAAGATGTACAACGAGACTCGCAAGATCATGCATTCCGACGTATTGACCTCTGCCACCTGTGTGCGCGTGCCGTCACTCCGTTCTCACTCTGAAGCTATCTGGGTAGAGACTGAGCAACCGCTCGAAGTGTCCGACGTGAAGAAGGCTATCGCTGGCGGTGAAGGCCTCGTGCTCATGGACAATCCCGAAAAGCAAGAATACCCCATGCCGCTCTTCCTCGCTGGCAAAGACCCCGTATACGTGGGCCGTATCCGTAAGGACTTGGCCAACCCCAATGGTCTCACCTTCTGGCTCGTAAGCGACCAGATCCGCAAGGGCGCCGCCCTCAACGCCGTGCAGATTGCCGAATACCTGATCAAGGTGGGCGACGTGAAATAAGAAATTCTTAGATTTAAGTTTAAAGTTTTGAGGTTATTCTTGAGTTTTAAGTTTTGAGGTTATAAGGTTATAAAGTTACATTCTGACAGTCTATTCGCTGCATGAAGTAATATTATAACCTTATAACCTCAAAACTTAAAACTCAAGAATAACCCCATAACCTCAAACCTCAAAACTTAACCCATAACCTTAAAACCTGAATAATAAAGCACAGAAGGATGAAAATCATCATAGCTGGTGCGGGAGCTGTAGGCACACACCTTGCCAAACTGCTCTCGCGCGAACATCACGACATTACGCTCATGGACGAGTCGGCAGAGAAGCTTGAAGACCTTTCTTCCAACTTCGACATTCTGACCCTCCCCGTGTCGCCCTCGTCGATCTCCGCGCTTAAAGAAGCCGAGGTGGGCAAGGCCGACCTCTTCATCGGCGTCACCCCCGACGAGGCTCACAACATGACAGCCTGCATGCTTGCCCACAAGCTGGGGGCAAAGAAGACGGTGGCACGTGTAGACAACTATGAATATGCCATGCCCGAGCACCGTGCTTTCTTCTCTGAAGTGGGCATCGGCTCAATCATCTATCCCGAGATGCTCGCTGGGCAGGAGATCCTCCACAACATCAAGCGCAGCTGGATACGTCAGTGGTGGGAGGTGCAAGATGGTGCACTCATCCTCTTGGGCGTGAAGGTGCGCAGCAACGCACAGATTCTCGACCAACCGCTCAAAGACCTCTGTGGCCCAGACTCTCCCTACCACATCGTGGCAGTGAAGCGAGGCGACGATACGGTCATACCTCATGGTGGCGACTGCTTGCGGTCGCTCGATGTGGTCTACTTCATGACCACACCGAAGTATATCAACTACATACGCGACATTGCAGGCAAAGAGGAGTATCCCGACGTGTCGAACGTGTTTATCATGGGTGGCGGTAGCACAGCGGTGCATTTAGCCAACGCTATGCCCGACTATATGCATGCCAAGATCATCGAGAGCCATGCACAGCGTGCCGAACACCTCAACGAGGTGGTGACCAACCGGCATGCCATGATCATCCACGGCGATGGACGCGACCTTTCTCTGCTCGAAGAGGAGGGCATACGCAAGGCACAGGCTTTCTGTGCGCTGACGGAAAACTCGGAGACGAACATCCTGGCTTGCTTGGCTGCGAAGCGATTGGGCGTGCGCAAGACGGTAGCCATGGTGGAAAACACTGACTACATCAGCATGGCTGAAAGCCTCGATATCGGCACTATTATCAACAAGAAGACGTTTGCTGCCAGCCACATCTACCAGATGATGCTCAAGGCCGACATCACTTCGGTGAAGAGCCTCACCGTAGCCAATGCCGACGTGGCAGAATTTAGCGTGCCCGAGGGATCGAAGATCTGCAAGCATGCTGTGAAGGATCTCGACCTGCCCTCGTCTATCACTCTGGGTGGACTCGTACGTGGTGGCCACGGCCAACTCATCAATGGTTCTACCATGATCCGTCCGGGCGACACTGTGGTGGCGTTCTGCTTGAATGGCGGAATCAAAAAACTTGAGAAATACTTCAAGTAATCGCCTGCTTGCGATTACTTGAAGTATTTCTCAAGTTTTAAGTATTAAGTATAAAGTATTAAGTATTACAGACTGGCTGAAGAAATCTCTGATTCGTTTGCATTCATACGGGTTGTAATACTTAATACTTTATTCAAGTTTTGGATTTAGAATGGGCGGGCTGAAAGCCCAATGAATTCCATAGCCCAAGGCAACGC
>CALEKA010000090.1 GCA_937898715.1 uncultured Prevotella sp. | reverse complement strand
AAACACGAAAATAGGAGATAAACACCTATGATTAGTGTTTACCTCCTACTCGATTATGAATACACACGTTAATTGCGTATGATGCAGTAGTCAAGAGCAAGTTAACCTATCTATGCTGCATTTTTTAGACCTTGATTAGTTATTATCGCTCTAAAAAGCGTAACTTTGCATATACCTAACAATTCTAATCTATCATTCTAATGAAAAAGATTTTGCTTCTTGGCTCTGGAGAGCTGGGAAAAGAATTTACGATTGCAGCCCAACGTTTGGGACAACACATCATTGCATGCGATTCTTATGCTGGCGCTCCCGCCATGCAAGTGGCCGACGAATGTGAAGTATTTTCTATGCTCGACGGCGAAGCGCTTGAACGTGTAGTTGAGAAGCATCATCCCGACCTCATCGTGCCCGAGATAGAAGCCATCCGTACGGAGCGCCTCTATGAATTTGAGCAAGAGGGTATTCAAGTAGTGCCTTCAGCACGTGCCGTAAACTTTACGATGAATCGCAAGGCCATCCGTGACCTCGCTGCCAAAGAGCTTGGGCTTAAAACGGCAAAATACTTCTATGCCACCTCTTACGAAGAGCTTGTGGAACACTCTAAAGAGATCGGCTTCCCCTGTGTAGTAAAGCCACTGATGTCGTCATCGGGCAAGGGTCAGTCACTCGTGCGCAGCACAGACGATTTGCAGCATGCATGGGAATACGCTATGGAAGGTAGCCGCGGCGACATACACGAGGTGATCATCGAAGAGTTCATTCATTTCGATAGCGAAATCACACTCCTTACAGTCACTCAGAAGAATGGTCCTACGCTATTCTGCCCGCCCATCGGCCACGTGCAGAAGGGTGGCGACTATCGTGAAAGTTTCCAGCCCGCTCACATTGCCCCTGAACATTTGGCTGAAGCCGAACGTATGGCAGAAAAAGTGACGCGTGCACTAACAGGAGCAGGCATATGGGGCGTAGAATTCTTCCTCAGCCATAAGGATGGCGTCTATTTCTCAGAACTTTCTCCTCGTCCACACGATACGGGCATGGTCACATTGGCTGGCACACAAAACTTCAATGAGTTTGAACTTCACGCGCGTGCCATATTAGGCCTTCCCATTCCCTGCATCAAGCAGATGCGTATAGGTGCAAGTGCCGTCATTCTTTCCCCCATTGCAAGCAACGAAGAGCCTCAGTACAAAGGCATTGAGCGCACTTGTGAGGAAGATGCCGACATCCGCATCTTTGGCAAGCCCACCACCCGTATCAATCGTCGCATGGGCGTGGTCGTATGCAATGGTCCGCTTGATGGCAACCTCGACGATATTCGCGACAAGGCAAAGCGTTTGGCAAGCTACGTGACGGTGGAATAATCACCATACGCGGAAGTAGCCATCTCGACAGATGGCGGGCAAACAGGAGCAACCTACAGAAGCAGTATACTCCAACAGCCGTCGAGTCAACAATTAATCAAGCTATAAAGGCAGAATGTGCTATATATAAAAGCATATTCTGCCTCTTTTTATGTACTTTTGCACTCAGATATAAGGCAAAACAACAATGGAAAATCTCGAAGTGATGGTGATACTATTCATCATCGTTGTTTTAGGCTACGTTCTTTGCAAGCTGGGCTACATGGGCGCGAAATTCGATCAAAAACTTTCGTCAATCGTTATTGACATTACTTGTCCAGCACTTATTCTTTCTTCCGTCATGGGCGACGAACTGCCCGACCGCACGCTCATACTTCCCCTCTTAGGCATTGGATTTCTGACTTATTTCATCTTGTTGATATTTGGCTTTTGGGTACCTCGTCTTATCAGCAAGAATCGCGATGCCCAAGGCATGATAGGCTTTGCACTGATGTTTGCCAATGTAGGATTCATAGGCTACCCTATCGTATCGTCCATCTTTGGACCCAAAGCCATCTTCTATGCAGCACTGCTCAACATGCCCAACACCTTCTTTATCTTCACCGCTGGCGTGATGCTTGTAAAGGGAGAATACAGTATCAAGAATCTCAATCCGAAAGTATTGTTTTCGCCCGCCATGATCGCAGCATTCGTTGCAGCACTCATTGTAGCGCTTGGCATTCACATGCCAAACATCATCTCACGTCCGATGACGATGGTAGGCAATATTACGGTGCCTGCAGCACTGATGATTATAGGTTCATCGATGGCTCGACTGCCACTGAAAGAGATTATAGGATCACCTGTGGTCTACGTTTCATCCGTGGTACGTCTCGGCATTGTGCCGCTGGCCATCTATTTTCTTTTTAAAATGTGCGGTGTGAACGACGTAATCAACAATATCAACACCGTGGTGATAGCCATGCCTGTGGCCTCATTCGGCACCATGTTTTGCATGAAGTATGGTCGCAACCCCTCACTCATGACCGAGATCACGTTTGTCACCACCGTCGGATCCATCATTACTATTCCACTGATAACGATGCTATTTAAGTAAAAAAGCAGGAAGGAGGATGCAAGTATGCAAACTCCTAAGACCTATGTGGGCGACGCGTCTCGCGTCGGCATCCTATGAAACCTTTAAAACATTAATCATAGTCATGCCGACGCGAGACGCGTCGCTCTCACAGAGCTATCCAGTTTATAGTTCCTTTTGATCTCCTCTCTATAGATGCGCCTTGAGGAAGCGTTCCATAGCTCGATAGAAATCAAACCGATTCTCCTGGTTGTGGAAGCCGTGTCCTTCATTGTCCTTGACCATATACTCCACCTCCACGCCTCGCTCACGGAGCGCCTCAACCATCTGGTCGCTCTCTGCCTTATTGACGCGCGGATCGTTTGCACCCTGTGCGATGAGCAGCGGCACCTTAATCTGATCAGCATGAAGGGCTGGCGATGTAGCTGCGAGTTGGTCATGATCCGTTTCAGGATTGCCCACTTGCTCATACATCATCTCCAGCATCGGACGCCAATATGGCGGAATGGTCTGCATAAAGGTGAAGAGATTGCTCACGCCTACATAGTCAATACCGCAAGCATAGAGATCGGGCGTGAAGGTGAGTCCTGCAAGCGTAGCATAGCCACCATAGCTTCCTCCATAGATTGCTACGCGCTTCGGATCGGCAATGCCCTCGGCTATAAGCCAACGTACACCATCCGTAATGTCGTCTTGCATCTTCAGTCCCCACTGCTTATAGCTCGATTCGAGAAACTTGCGGCCATAACCTGTAGACCCTCGGAAGTTCATCTGGAATACAGCGTAACCCCGATTGCACAAGAACTGTACCTCAGAGGAATAGCCCCAACAGTCGCGAGCCCACGGTCCGCCATGCGGATTGACCACTACGGGCAGATGGTGAGCCGTCTCGGGGGTAAGGCCATTGGGCAGAGAGAGGTAGGCTTCTATCTCCAATCCATCGCGCGTGGTGTAAGTCACGGCATGCATGGCATTCATCTCGTTGGGATCGATCCAGGGAGCGAGGTCGGCTATCTTGTCGGCCTTATCGGTCTCAGCATCGTACAGCCAGTATGCGCCGCGCGTACGATCACCGCCCACGTAGACCAGGTAATAGCGCTCCGCCTTATCCGTATCGGCTATGCCAAATCTTTGGTCAGGGAAATGCGCTTTGATGCGAGCACGTAGAGCCTCCTCTTCCGCATCGAAGAAGTGGCGCACAGGTTCCTTATGCCCAGTGCAATACACGCTGAGGAGCTTCTTTCGCTTGCGTGAATAGCTGATGCTTGAGATGTCGTAACGATCGTTTGCATAGAGCAGTTCGAGTTCTTCACACGTGCGAGGATCCATGCGTACGAGCACCGTCTTGTCGCGGTGCAGATTGGTAGCAGCATAGACCTCACGATTGTCGGGTGTAAACTCCATAAAGCTTACCACATCCTTGAAGTTGGTGGTGAGCACGGGGGTGAAAGGTTCATCCTCCGTGTCGCGATAGAGCACCTGCGTGTTTACTCCATCCACGATCGCAGTAGCCACGCGCAATCGTCCCTCGTGGTCGGTCATCCATCCTTGTATATTGCCTGGATTATCTGCTAACTGCGTGAGTTCGCCCGTTTCGAGATTCAGGCGATAAGGGTCGAACACCTCTGGGTTGCGCTTATTCATACCAATGAGCACATAGCCCGTCACCTCCTCGAGATCGTCGATCAGGCTGGTGCGCACACCCTTGAAAGCAGTATATGCTCGTTCGTCAGAGCCATCGCGCTTTACGCCGTAGAGTTGATAGTTTTCATCGCCAGCCGTGTCTTTCATATAAAGCAATCGCTGATTGTCAGCCCACATATAGCCAGCCACGCTTCGTTCGGTCTCGCTCGTGATACGCACGGCTTGATCATCGCTTTCTGTGACACGACGCACGTAGACGTTGAGTCGGTCGCAGTAAGGTGCCATATAAGATATGTATGTGCCGTCGGGCGAAAGCTGATAGCCCGTACGCTCAGAGTTGCGGAAGAAATCTTCCAATGGTATGTTTCGCATGAATAAGTGTTTTATTTTCCATGCAAAAATAGGCTTTTAGGGCGAAATTACGAGCAATTTCATAGGATATTCGTACTTTTGCACCATCATAGGCAGACATTCACACAGGATCTGCCTCTTATTTTAACACAGAAATTATGCCCCTAATATCTCCTTCCCTCTTGTCGGCCGACTTTGGCAACTTGCAGCGCGACCTTGAAATGATGAACCGCAGTGAATGCGACTGGTACCATCTCGACGTGATGGATGGTGTCTTCGTGCCCAACATCTCCTTTGGTTTTCCCGTAATGGAAGCCATGGCTAAGCATGCCACGAAGCCGCTCGACGTACACCTCATGATAGAGCGTCCTGAGAAGTTTATCAAAGAGGTGAAAGCCCTCAATGCCAAAGTGATGAACGTTCACTACGAAGCCTGCACCCATCTGCACCGCGTGGTACAACAGATCAAGAACGAAGGCATGATGGCAGGCGTTACGCTCAACCCTCACACCCCCGTGAGCTTGCTCGAAGAGATCATTGGCGACCTCGACCTCGTGATGCTCATGTCGGTCAATCCCGGCTTTGGCGGACAGAAGTTTATAGAGCATTCGCTCGACAAGACGCGTCGTCTGCGCGAGTTGATAGACCGCACGGGCTCAAAAGCCTTGATTGAGATCGATGGTGGCGTCAATCGCGTCACGGGCAAGCAGCTCGTTGAGGCTGGTGCCGACGTATTGGTGGCAGGCTCTGCCGTGTTCAAAGCTGAAGATCCCGTAGAGGAAGTCCACATCTTGAAAAACCTATAACCCCCGCCCCGCACTATGCTCAACCCCATACTTACTGACAGCGAACTCCTTGCTCTGATGCAGACCATCCAGCAGAGCCGCCGCATCGTGGTGTGTGCTCATCGTGGTCCCGATGGCGATGCCGTAGGATCGTGCTTAGCTTGGAGCGAATACCTCAAATCGCTTGGCAAGCAGGTAAGCATCGTTCTGCCCAACCCCTTCCCCGACTTCCTGCGCTGGATGCCCAACTCGCATCTTATCCAGTTCTATGCTCGCCATGAGGCAGAAGCCACTCGTACGATCAATGATGCCGACCTCATCTTCTGTCTCGACTTCAATGGTCTGCCACGCTTGCAGGAGATGCAAGGAGCCGTGGCCCGTGCCAAAGCCGACAAGGTGATTATTGACCACCATCTCGACCCCGACCGCTCAGTAGCGAAGCTTGTCATCTCTCATCCCACGATGTGTTCTACGTGTGAACTCGTGTTCCGCCTCATCCTCCAGCTTGGCGGATTTGAGGATATGACACAGACCACAGCCATCTGCATCTATGCTGGCATGATGACCGACACGGGCGGCTTTACTTACAACTCCAGCAATCCTGAGATCTATGAGATCATCTCCATGCTGCTCACCAAGGGATTTGATAAGGACAAGATCTATCGCAACGTGTTCAACGTCTACTCCGTAGATCGCATACGCCTTACGGGCTACATACTCCATGAGAAGTTGAAGTTCTACGCTCGCAATCGCGCCTCCATCTTCACCCTTACGCGTGAGGAGATGAAGCGCTTCAACTTTATCCGTGGCGATGCCGAGGGCTTAGTCAATATGCCGCTGCAGGTAAAAGGTATGCGCTTGAGCATCTCGATGCGTGAAGACACAGAGCGCGATGTTATTCGCATTTCCCTCCGTTCGGTCGACGACTTTCCTTGCAACAAGATGGCAGAAGAATTCTTCAACGGCGGAGGTCATCTCAACGCCTCGGGCGGTGAACTTCCCTTCCCGCTCTCCGAAGCTATCAAGACGGCAGAGAAGGCGATTGAGGCATACGAAGCACTACTATAAGCCAACAAACAGAGTAGAGAAATGACAGAAGGCTACGAAGTAAAGAAGTTTGACGGTACGACAAAGCGCTATTGTCAGACGCTTGATCTAAAAGACTCTCCCGAACTGATTGCCGCTTATCGCAAACTGCACTCCGAGGAGGGCATTTGGCCCGAGATTCTTGAGGGAATAAAGAAGGCAGGAGTGCTTGAAATGGAAATATACCTATTGGGCACACGGCTGTTTATGATCGTGGAACTGCCTGCCGACGCTGATTGGGACGAGGTGATGAGCCGAATGGCCAATTATCCTCGCCAGGCAGAATGGGAAGCGCTCACGGCTCAATATCAAAAGGCTCTGCCTGGTGCCACTTCTGCCGAGAAGTGGAAACTGATGGAGCGCATCTTCCATCTCTATGAGTCTGAAGGTGAAGAAGGTTAGTGAGACAAAAAAGAACTAAGAGGCTATTTCTCAAGAGGAAATTCAGCCAATACCGGGGGCGACGCGTCCTCGCGACCTCATCCACAAATCAGGAGGAGAGTTCAAAGGAAGTGGGGGCGAAGCGTCTCGCTTCGGTGTGATGCTAAGAGGCTGGATGCCTCGAAGCAGCACTAAATATTACAATGCTTTGCCACGCTCGACATCGAGCCTCGCATGACAAGCCGAACCGAGACGGTTCGCCCCCACTGCCAATAGGCTCACTTCTTGATTATTAGAAAAGCCGACGCGGGGACGCGTCGCCCCCAGTATTGGCTGAATATTACTTACTGAAGTTTAGGATTTAGAAACTTGAATTACTTATCTACTACAACGCAAAGAAAGACGAAAGGGCTGAAACCTCACGAGAGAAGTTTCAGCCCTAAATCATTTTCGTTGAAGAAGTTTTACTTAAAAGTAATATGTTTCTCTGCTACAACGAGTGGATCACTTTACCACCACCTTTCTCACCGTCCCGTCGCTCATCTGCAGGAGGTTGATGCCGGGCTGCGGATGATTGATACGACGGCCATCTATGGTGTAGCGAGCCACGATGGTAGCAGCAGAATCATTGGTTTCAACAGCGCCGATGCCTGTATATTCCGGATTGAGTTCCACAGAGATAGCTTCATCAGTCACTTCAAATGTCACGGGGCCGATAGGCACTTCTTCTTCGACATATCTTGTTCCAAATAATAAGATACCCGACACTTGATATTTACCAGGATACAACCTTGTGCGATTCGCCGTCCAAGGATTGTAGCGCTTTGCATAACTATCATCCAAGAATCCTACGCGTACATGATCAGGTTCGCGGAAGAGGTTAAAGCTAAGAAGTCCTACACATTTTGTTGATATAGATTCTCCATTATAATAGAATTTTACACTACGAGGAGACTCATCATAAGGATAAGCCAGTAATGTATCGTTGTCCGATGGCAAGATGTCAAACAACTGCACACCATATTGTCCCTGGGAGGATATGCATGCAGCAAGCAACATGCCTTGTCCTTGCAGCAGATGTATACGATGTTCAGCTGAAGAAGTATGTACCGCATCATCTGGTATAGACAAACCTGCATAAAGTCCTTCCGCCTCTTCTCCCAAACAACGAGTGGCAGGCCACATAATCAGATTCTTAGCACATACAAGTTTCACTTCACGATAGCTCCGCGCGTATTCATTAAATCCGGGCTTAATGGGAATCGTCACAGCGTTGCTGAAATATACGTGCTGTTCCGAAGCGCCCTCGGTGCCCGTAGGCTCGAGTTGCACGATGGGAGAGGTTTCATACCTGTATTCCTCACTGCCATCGGTCACATTGATAAGGTGCTCGCCATCGGCATCGCTTACACGAAGGAGCGAATAGTTGGTGGCAAAAGGAGATAAGATGGTCTCATCACTATTAGATAGCACGAACGACCCCAATCTCACAGCTTCCCCATCTTCATTCATTACCTTGTACGAAAGCGCTCCCTCGGGAAGCAGAAACGTCAGTGTATCGTTGGGCACGTAGGGAGCTTCGCTCAACAATGCTTTGCTGCATCCGTCGGCATGACTGCCCGCGGCGAGTTGTACAGTCTGATCGAGATACCACACTACTTCACCTTTACTTTCCTTAAAATAAGGACAGGGCACAACGACTCTCACCTTGTGTATCTTGTCGAAGTCGAGAGTTCCTGTGCTTGACTCATAGTTTGACTGACTCAGCTTGAGGCTGTTGCCAGTCAGATCCTCTGGATAAATGAATGTAGATGTCAGGGCATCGGCTATAGTATCTCCCTCACGACTTACACCCAAGGTGGCTGAAAGCATTTCCATATTGTCAGCACGATGGAAGGTCTGAGTCAGCACGATGTCATCGCCCGTCCGCTTGGCCTGCGTATGGATGGGTGTCACCGAGTAAGTCACGTCGTTAGCTGAAGCATAAGGGAACTGTATGCGAGCTACGTGGCCTATATAGAGGTGCTCCACGTCTGTACATTTGGCAGCATTCTTCAGCGTAGTGGTCACCGTCATCGGGCTGTACTGAGCCATCACTACGTCCTGCTCTGTCACGCCCTCACGGATCGTCACATCAGAAAGCAGCCAATTCGCCTGAGCATTGTAGGGGAAGATGAAGTCAGCATCAGGATTTTCCACGCTTGCATCTTTTAGTTGGAAAATTTGTTTGCCGGGAAGTGCATACACATAGAGTGTTCCTCCGTTGAGTTCCTCCCCCCTGCCGAAGTAATTCTTATTAAAGCATCCCCACCCATAGCAAGGAGCATTAGGAGTGAGATTATAGTAAGCCGTACCCAAAGCTTGCGATCTCGTAATATTAAGTCTGTTACCCTTAGCATCATTGACGTAGAGCCGGCACAGTACTGCCTTGCGATAATCCGTCTCAATGTTCAGGTCGGCATTGCCCACTGTGACGGAGTCGACATGCATTGCCAACAAAGTACTATTAGCATCTACAGGCATCACGGCATACCTCACCTTCTCGCCCGAAGGCACATAGAAGTTGTAGCCATCCGCATTAACATTGTTCTTCGGATTGATCTCAACGAGGTTGCGATCAGCATAGCAATCCGTATGGCTCGACGAACTCAGATCGGGAGCCACATAGACAGGCAGCGCATTCCCTTCTCGGTCGAGAGCGGGCTGGAAGGTTACGCGCTGAGCTTCTGCCATCTGACTGATACGAACTCTCTGATAGCCTGCTTCATCGGGGGCGACAACCGCACTGCCTTTGATGGGCTTGATGAAATGCGGATTGTAAAGTCGATAGTAGAGCGTAGCACCGTCGGCGAGCCCTAACTGACGCTGCACATCTACTGCATTTACATTCGATGTAATGCCCCAGCCATTGCCCGAATCAGAACTCATACTTGCAAGACTCACTTTCAGCAAGCGACCATTCTTCACCACGGGTTCGCTATCCCAATAGCTTGAGTTGACTACATAGGCGCTGTCGTTGAGCAGCGAAGCATCGTCGGAGATGTAGAGCGTCTGCTGCGATGTCATCTCACTCCACGACATACTCTGAGGTGCTGTCACTTCAAATAGCACCTTTATCTGCGCATCACCATGCATAGGGAATGCCGAGACAAAGAGCCCTGCCGTAAGCATTTTGAGTAAGTAAGGATGTTTCATGTCATAAAGAGGTTTGATGGTTAGTGCATTGGTGAATTCCTTGAGCTACGGGCATACCATCAGTCAATTATGCGCCAATGCGTTAGAACATGTATAAACGCCACAAATTTAGGAGATTCTATAGTTCTCCTCTTCATTAGAAATAATGATTTTCGACTTTCTGAGAAGTTTAGTGCGCTCGCAGTGAGGCTTACTTCAATGGTCGAGGCGTGACTTATTGAAGTTTTCTCTAAAGAAAGTCTTCTTTATCTCGTGGGCATGCGATAAGGTATTCACAT
>CALEKA010000089.1 GCA_937898715.1 uncultured Prevotella sp. | reverse complement strand
TGCCTTGGGCTATGGAATTCATTGGGCTTTCAGCCCGCCCGTTCTAAATCCGAAATTAAGATGTGAATACCTTATCGCATGCCCACGAGATAAAGAAGACTTTCTTTAGAGAAAAATACCTTTAAACACATGTGTCGTTTCTTCATATTTGGAGAAATAGGATGTTTATGCTCTCTCAAAACTATTTTTGGAGAGAATATGTGTTACAAGGCTATTCCTAACATCTTTTTTAGAGAAAACTTCAGTAACTAAATCTATACTTCTCAAAGTTGTCCATCCCATCAATGAAAGACATGCACGAATTCTTCACCATGTTGAGACAAATGGTGATTACGGAAAGCACGTCATTGCTAACCTGAAAGGGCGTATGAATTTTCTCAAATCACCGCGCATGTTATCGTACACCGACCGATGTTCGTGCGTACACCGACCGATGCTCGTGCGTACACCGACCGGTGTTCGTGCGTACACCGACCGGTGTACGACAACATGCACGACCTTTTCGCATTGGCTGCCGATGTAGAGACAGCTATAACGAAGCATCATACTTACATGGCGGCTAAGCATAGGACATAAGCCCCAAAAGCTTGAGGCACTAATCACAACGCTGATAGGAATCAGCCCAATCTCTTATAAGGACCTCTCCTATGAAAGCAGAAGTGCAGGAAGAGTGTAGGCAAATAAGATAGACGAGGGCACAATAAGGATCTGATTATCAGTAAAATTACAAATATTTAATGCAAGCAGCAGGGATTCTCTGTCGCAAACTCTCTGTAACACGCGCATACGCATGCGCGAAGCCTATATTCGAAAACTTTAGATAGTTCACGACGATAACGACGTACATATCCCAAGAAATTCGTAACTTTGCACGAGATTGACCATATATATGGACACGCCCACTGAGCGCACGCTCCATCTATGCGTTCACACCCTCAAACAGCTGGCAGACTTTGCCCCGCACAATAGAAAGATTTATACAACATAGCCCAACATGGGCCCTAAACCTCCAAAAGCACGAAGACTTACATATGAACATAGGAAACGACGACAATCCCCAAAGCTCATTCTCACTCATATCCGACTTTGATGGCGATATGGACGCACTGCTGTCCACCCCATTCAAGTCGCCACTCCCCGCCATTGCCTTGCGCAACATGACCATGTTCCCAGGCGTGGTAGGCTCGGTGATGATCGGACGCAAGATGAGCCTCTCAGTAATAAAGCAATCACTTGAGAAGGGCACACACATGGCCGTGTTTACACAGAAAGATGCCAACGTGGAAGAGCCTGGTGCCAAGGACCTCTACGACGAAGGCGTATTGGCTCGCGTAATGCGTATCATCGATATGCCTACGGGAAACAAGATAGCCATCCTGCAGACCTATGGTCCCATCAAGCTCGAACAGGTGAAACGTCGTCGACCTACCCTGCGCGTGGAGGCTTCGCACATCGAGGAGAAAGCAGCCGATGAAAACGATGAGAAATTTACCGTATTGGCCAACGCTTGTCGCGACGCCGTACTGAAGTACCTCAACCTCAATAAGAGTTTTCGCTCAAGCGAAGCAGCATTTGCCATAGGCAACATCAAGCACAAGACCTACCTCATCAACTTCATTTGCAACAACATGAAGTTTTCACAAGATGAGTGTAACGAACTCTTGCGCGAGCACTACATCTACGAGCGTGCCATGAAATTGCTCAAGCTGCTCAACCGCGAGGTGGAACTTGCAGAACTCCGCATCGACATACAGGATCGCACACAAGAGGAACTCGACGACCAACAGCGTCAATACTTCTTGCGCCAGCAGATCAAGAATATCCAGAAAGAATTGGGCGACAGCGAGAGCGACGATGCAACGCAACTTGCAGAAAAAGCCTTGAGTTTAGACATGCCGCAAAAGGTGCGCGACACCTTCAATCGCGAGCTCAACAAGCTTAAGCGACTCAACTCGCAGATGCCCGACTACAGCGTGCAACTCAGCTATCTGCAGACCATCGTAAGTCTGCCGTGGAACGTCTACACCGACGACAACCTCAGCATCAAGAATGCAGCCAATACCCTCGAGCACAACCACTATGGCATGGAGAAGGTGAAGGAACGCATTCTCGAACATCTCGCAGCACTGCGCTACCGCAGTGACGAGAAGTCGCCCATACTCTGCCTCGTAGGTCCTCCGGGCGTGGGCAAGACTTCGCTCGGCCACAGCATAGCCGAAGCAATGGGACGCAAATACGTGCGCATATCGCTTGGCGGTGTTCACGACGAAGCCGAGATTCGCGGCCACCGACGCACCTACGTAGGAGCTATGCCCGGACGCATCATCAAGGGCGTCATGAAGGCCGAAACGAGCAACCCGCTCTTTGTGCTCGATGAAATCGATAAGGTGTCGGGCAACAACTACAATGGCGACCCTCACAGTGCCCTGCTCGAAGTGCTCGATCCTGAGCAGAACAACACCTTCCACGACAACTATCTCGACATCGACTACGACCTATCAAAGGTGTTCTTCATCGCTACAGCCAACAGCCTGCAGACGATTCCGCAACCCCTACTCGACCGCATGGAGGTGATCCAAGTAGATGGTTACCTCACAGAAGAGAAGAAGGAAATTGCCCGCCGACACCTCATACCCAAGGAGCAAAGCACCTACAATTTCGGCGACAAAGCCAAACTGAAGTTCTCACCCTCTGCCATAGAGTACATTATCGAGAAGTACACACGCGAGAGCGGTGTGCGACAGCTCGAGAAGCAGATTGAAAAGATATTCCGCAAGGTAGCCTTCCTCACATCGGAGGCCGAAGACGGCACAATGCCTTATGCCGACAAGAGCATCAAGCCTGCCGACATCGAACAGCTCCTCGGCAAGCCCCTCTTCAGCCGTGATAAATACCAAGGCAACAAGTACGCTGGCGTAGTGACCGGACTGGCTTGGACCGCTGTAGGAGGTGAAATCCTCTTCATCGAGACAAGTGTGAGCCGAAGCAAGAGCGGTAAACTCACGCTCACAGGCAACTTGGGCGATGTGATGAAAGAGAGCGCCGTATTGGCTCTCGAGTACATCCGCTCGCATGCCGACACCCTGGGCATCGACTATCGCGTGTTCGACCATTGGGGCATACACATCCACGTGCCCGAGGGTGCCACGCCTAAAGATGGACCTTCGGCAGGTATCACCATCGCCACATCGATAGCCTCGGCTCTCACGCAGCGCCGCGTGCGCGACCACATTGCCATGACTGGCGAGATCACGCTTCGCGGAAAAGTGCTCCCTGTGGGTGGTATTAAAGAGAAGATTCTTGCCGCAAAGCGCGCTGGCATTACCGATATTATGATATCCGAAGAAAATCGCAAAGATATCGAGGATATCAATCCGCAATACGTCAAAGGACTCACATTCCACTTTGTGGAAGACGTGCAAGACGTGCTTCGCTTCGCCTTGCTCAAAGAGAAGGTGGATCACGCCATCACCCTCAGCATCCCCGACGACGACAAGCCCATAGCCGACAAGCAAGAACCCACATCCCACTCAAGCGAAGTGGCAGCAAGACTGTTGAAATAAAAGTCCCCCCTCCCCGAGTAACGTTCAACTGTCCTGGGGCGATGCGGCATCGCCATCATTCAAGCAAGTAAAGAAAGCATTATACACCAAAATTTTGCCGGCGTGTAATACTTAATACTTTATACTTAATACTTCTACAATTGACTTACGACCTCCTACATACCGACGGCTCCGCCCGTGCCGGACTGATCACCACTGACCACGGTCAGATACATACTCCCATCTTCATGCCCGTGGGCACCGTGGGAAGCGTGAAGGGCGTCCACCTGCGCGAGCTCAAAGACGATATCAACGCCGAGATCATCCTTGGCAACACATACCATCTCTACCTCCGTCCCGGACTCGACATTCTCGAGCAAGCCGGCGGACTCCACAAGTTCAATGGTTTCGACCGACCGATGCTGACCGATAGCGGAGGCTTTCAAGTGTTTTCGCTCTCAGGCATTCGCAAACTCTCAGAAGAGGGATGCGAATTCCGTTCACACATCGACGGCAGCAAGCACTTCTTCTCGCCCGAACGCGTGATGGACATCGAGCGCACCATTGGTGCCGACATCATGATGGCATTCGACGAATGTCCTCCCGGCACAGCCGACTATGCCTACGCACGCAAGAGCCTCGACCTGACCCACGGATGGATGAAGCGCTGCTGGAAACGCTTCAACGAGACGGAACCGAAATATGGCTACCATCAAGCGCTCTTCCCCATCGTGCAAGGCTGCGTATACAAAGACCTGCGCCAGGAGAGCGCCAAGTTTATGAGCGACTTCGGAGCAGAGGGCTATGCTATCGGCGGATTAGCTGTGGGCGAACCCGCAGAGAAGATGTACGAGATGATCGAAGTGGTCAATGACATTCTGCCCACCGATCGTCCACGCTACCTTATGGGAGTGGGCACACCCGTCAACATTCTCGAAGCCATCGAGCGCGGCGTAGATATGTTCGACTGCGTGATGCCTACACGCAACGGACGCAACGCCTGCCTCTTCACCGCAGAGGGCGTAATCAATATGCGCAATGCAAAGTGGGCAGATTGCTTCGAACCCGTTGATCCCATGGCCCACTGCTTTGCCGATGTGCAGTACACCAAAGCCTATCTCCACCACCTCTTCAAGGCCAAAGAACTCCTTGCCATGCAGATTGCCTCTATCCACAATCTGGCATTCTACCTCTGGCTCGTACGCGAAGCACGCAAGCAGATTCTCGCCGACAACTTCGGACCCTGGAAACGCGAAATGGTGGAAAAACTGATGCGCAAACTGTAAAGTGCCCACCCACAAACTATGTTGAAGAATATTCTGTCGAAAATCAAGCATTATCTCTGCCTTCCCGTAAGCACACCTGCTTCGAGAAGCAATGCCTCAGAGCCTCACCGCTCCGACCGCGGACGCAAGCCACTCATTGGCAAGCTCGACCGCTACATCATCTACAAGTTTATCAGCACCTACTTGTTTCTCATTGCTATCATCATCGTGATAGCCGTGATTTTCGACTTCAACGAGAATATAGATAAACTCACGCAGAGCCATGCTTCAGCACTGAAGATTGCACAGTATTACTCCAACTTCGTGCCCTACTTTGCCAACCTCTTCAGCCCTCTATTCGTATTCATCGCCGTAATCTTCTTCACCTCGAAGCTCGCCGACAAGTCGGAGATTATCGCCATGAAGAGCACGGGCATGAGTTTCAAGCGATTGCTCCGCCCCTACATGGTCTCCGCCGCATTGATCGCCGCTTCTTCATTCTACTTGGGCAGCTACGTGATCCCTAAGAGCAACGTGGCACGCGTAAACTTCCAAAACCGATATATCAAGAAGAAGACCGACATCACCTCGGTAGACAACGTACAGATGCAGGTAGATACGGGCGTTGTGGCTTATATCACCCATTTCGACAATATATCGAAGAGCGGCTACGGATTCTCGCTCGATAAGTTCGTCGACAAGAAGCTCATCTCTCACCTCACGGCACAGACCATCCAGTACGATACGCTCTCTGACCATCGATTCTCATGGACCATTCGCAGCTACGAAATACGTACGCTCAAGGGCATGCGCGAAAAGATGGAACGAGGAGACAAACTCGACACCACCATCATTATGGAGCCCAAAGACTTCTTCTACGTGCGCGACCAAGAACAGACGCTCACCATGCCCGAACTGAAGGAGTTTATCGACCGACAGAAGCTACGCGGCGTGGCCAACATCAGCAAGTTTGAGGTGGAATATTATAAGCGCTTCGCCATGCCCTTTGCAGCCTTCATCCTCACAGTGATAGGCGTTTGCCTCTCAAGCCAGAAGCGCAAGGGCGGCATGGGTATCAGCTTGGGCGCAGGCTTAGCACTAAGCTTTGCCTACATTCTGTTCCAGACCATCTCAGCCTCGTTTGCCAACAATGCAGGACTTGATGCATGGATCGCCGTGTGGCTACCCAACGTAATCTTTGCTTTCGTAGCTTTGGCACTTTATCTGAAGACACCGCAGTAACACGTTAATGTGGCAACGCATTAATGTGAGTTCCAGCCACCTTACGAACTAAAGAACTTCTAAACTATCATCTCTACATGGATACTCCTAACCCCGAAATAAAGCAGGAAGAAGAAGAGAAGAAGGTCCCCGAGGTATTCTTCGAAGACCTCGACCTTTCCGACAATGTGCTTGACGCACTCTACGATATGCGTTTCGAGAAATGCACTCCCGTACAAGCACAGTGCATTCCCCCCATTCTCGAACACCACGACGTGTTAGGCGTGGCACAGACAGGCACAGGAAAGACAGCTGCCTACCTGCTGCCTATCCTCACACTATTGGAACGCGACCCTCATCCCGCCGACGCTGTCAACTGCCTTGTGATTGCTCCTACCCGCGAGCTCGCTCGACAGATCGACCAAGCATTGCAAGGCTTTGCCTACTATACCGACATCAATGCCGTAGCCGTATATGGCGGCAACGATGGTGTGCGCTACGAGCAAGAACGCCGTTCTCTCCAAGCCGGTGCCGATATCGTGCTCGCCACTCCTGGCCGTCTCATCACCCACCTTCAGCTCGGCACGCTCGACTTGAGCCGTACCACGCACCTCATCCTCGACGAAGCCGATCGCATGCTCGACATGGGATTTGCCGAAGACATTCTCTCCATCGTCAAGCAGATGCCCAGCAATAGGCAGACCATTCTATTCTCTGCCACCATGCCGCCCAAGATTGCACAGTTGGCACGCACCGTAATGCACGACCCCGTAGAAGTAGAGATTGCCGTATCCAAGCCCGCCGAGAACATTAAGCAAAGCCTCTATATATGCCACGAGAGCGACAAGCCCATCATATTGAAGAAGATCTTCAAGGAGCAGCCGCCTCAGCGCGTCATCCTGTTCTGCTCATCCAAGCAGAAGGTGAAAGAACTTGCTATCATTCTGAAGCGTAATGGCCTCAATGCTCGAGCCATGCACTCCGATCTGGACCAAACAGAGCGCGACGAAGTGATGAACCTCTTCCGTGCTCACAAAGTCGACCTTCTCGTAGCCACCGACATCGTAGCTCGCGGCATCGATATCGACGACATCACCATGGTGATCAACTACGACGCCCCTCACGACGCCGAAGACTACGTACACCGCATCGGACGTACCGCTCGTGCTGGCCGACAAGGCAGTGCCATCACGCTGATTGGCGAGAAAGATCTCTTTGCACTGAGCAATATTGAGCGCACACTGAAGATTAAGATTCCACGCGAAGAGCTACCCGAAGGTGTGCGTCCGCCTCAGACAGATAAAAGCGCGCACATACATGGAAAGGGCCGTGGCAGAAATGGTCAGAATGGCAATCGCAGTCAAAATGGCAATCGCAGTCAAAGCGGCAATCGCAGTCAAAGCGGCAATCGTGGCAAAGGCGGAAATACTCGCCCGGGCCAAGGTGGAGGAAGCAAGCCACAAGGCGGAAAACCTCATGGCAAGAGCGACAATCGTCCGGCTGCCAAGCGTCGCCCGCCTAAGAGCGGCAACGGACGCAAGCCTCAATAAGTTAGGACCACACTTTCGCTTTGATACGATACACTCTCGCGTAGGAGCAATATTATTATGCCCCTCGCAAGCGTCACATTTATCAGTAAGAAAAACTCCGACAAATTTGAAACAGACACTCAAACCATACCTCATGACGGTTGCACTCTTCGCGACCGTCATTTTTTACGGATTAGCACAAAGCATCAGTCCCATTACGCGTTTTCACTCTACGAATAGTCCCTACACGCAGTACAACGACCAGTTTCTGAGTGGATTTCTACAGACGTCTTCCGTCCTCAATAGTCGTAACGGCTTCTTACAACTGCCTTTCGTAGGCGACCCTCTGCTTGTATACGTGGGCGAGAAAGACTCTACCCAATTCATGGCCTACGCCTCAGGCTATCGTTTTGAGCAGCGCGACACATTGCAAAACATTTACAAAGTAGACCTTACTCGCTATGGCATTCATGCTATGGTGCGCGAAGAGCCCGCCTACTGCGTACAAGAGTATACCTTCCCCGATACGGTGGCGAGCAAAGGTTTTCTGCTTGATATAGACCATGCGCTATCGGGATCAGCCAATGAGGATATGGACGTAGTCTTTGTCGACCGCCGTACCATTCGTGCTTATAAGCGAAGCAGTCAGCCCGATGGCCACACGCCGTCGCTTTATTACGTGGCACGCTTTTCTCATCCTTTCCATCAGTGGAATGTGCGCCGAGAAGTGGTACGCACCGAGAACGGACAACGAGAGATGCGCTGTAAGGCAGCTTTTGTATTCGACCTCAAACCCTCCGAAGTGCTCACCGTAACGTCGGCCGTCTCAGCGACGAGTACCGATCAAGCTTATGCCTGCCTCAACTTGCCTGGAGCAAAGCTTCACGTCAGCGACAAGCGTAAGCCCGCCTCTGCATCAGCCAGCCCCGAGAAACAGACGGAACAACGCTCGCCAGCGGAACAACGCACGCCAACAGACCAACGCACGCCAGCGAGCCAACGCCCCCTTTTAGCCCAAAGCAAGGTAGCCTCTACTACCAAGCGTTCTTCTTCAAACCCGGCAAGAACATCCCCAGCTAAAGATCGCACACCGCAATCTTCCACCGACTTCATAGAGGTCACAACTCGCGAAGCAGAACTCCAAGCAGCATTCACAGCAGCCATGAACCTACTTCGTCAGCGCTCCGAGTGCCGACGCGCCACCAATGCTTTGGATTTCTTCCAAGCAGCTTTCCCCCTCTACCTTCAATCGGAGCGCATCTCTTCAGTCGATGCTGCCACCACCGACTCTCTGCTTCGCAATTATGCGCAATCACTCTTTACGGGCAAGCAAGCTAACACCTCGGCCTCCCAAGCTGCATGGTTCGTATTCAATGCATTAGGGTTAACCCCAATTGCGACCAGCGCTTCAGAACAACAAGTAGCCTCAGTCACCACGACAGTCAATTATCGGCTCGTGCGTCCACTCTTCAACGTGGCCACGCTTCACATGCCTCGCGGACGACGTTTCATCATTCATACGAAGAACAATTCCCCGCGCAACCTTCGCATACTTTCTGCCCAGCTCACACATCAACCGCTCTCCTCAGAAGCAACAATTACTACCGAGCAACTGCAAAAAAGCGGCGTACTGGAAGTAAAAATGGGAAAGTAAACGAAGTCTGTTCCTACACCTATAATATATAATGAGGAATATATATATAAGGAATACATAAAATAAGGAATAGAGCCAGCGTCCACATACTCGCGCTCAAGACCGCACAACAGGTCCGCATATACGGCACAGGTTCATATATACCCAAAGAGGATTGCAACATGTAGTTGCAATCCTCCCATTACTAACCAATTTTGGAACCATTTCACCAAATGGCACCCGAAAAAAAATGAACCATGAAAAATAAAGTTCAGTTGCAAAGATAGCGTAAAGGATGATTAAGGCAAAAGAAAATGCCAAGTTTTTTTCATTATCATACTTTTCAGCACTTCTGAGTCAACAATCCAAGATTTTTATGTAAGTTTGCAAGGAAAACAAAACCTATAAAAAGAACATCTATCATGGCAAAGACCACAGACGAAAATAGCGCGCCCAACAGCGAGAAGCTCAAGGCGCTGCAAGCCGCCATGGCAAAGATTGAAAAAGACTTTGGCCGTGGCTCTGTAATGAAATTGGGTGACGAGCAAATAGCCGATGTCGACGTAATCCCCACTGGCAGCCTTGCCCTCAACGCTGCCCTCGGTGTGGGTGGTTATCCCAAAGGCCGTATTATCGAGATATATGGTCCGGAATCTTCAGGTAAGACCACGCTGGCCATTCACGCCATTGCTGAAGCCCAGAAGGAAGGCGGCATAGCAGCCTTTATCGATGCAGAGCATGCATTCGATCGCTTCTATGCTAAGAAGTTGGGTGTAAACGTCGACGAGTTGCTTATCTCGCAGCCCGACAACGGCGAGCAGGCGCTCGAAATTGCCGACCAGCTGATTCGCTCTTCCGCCATCGACATCATCGTAATCGACTCCGTGGCAGCACTGACGCCTAAGGCAGAAATCGAAGGCGATATGGGCGACAACAAGGTAGGTCTGCAAGCACGCCTCATGAGCCAAGCCTTGCGTAAGCTCACATCTACCATTAGCAAGACCAACACCACTTGCATCTTCATCAACCAACTTCGTGAGAAGATTGGCGTAATGTTTGGCAATCCCGAGACCACCACGGGTGGTAATGCACTCAAATTCTACGCATCCGTACGTCTCGACATCCGCCGCGTGACCACGCTCAAGGATGGCGATACCCCTATCGGCAATCAAGTACGCGTAAAGATTGTGAAGAACAAGGTTGCGCCTCCCTTCCGCAAGGCAGAGTTTGAAATCACCTTTGGCGAAGGCATTTCCCACGTAGGCGAGATTGTCGACCTCGGTGTAGAACTTGGCATAATCAAGAAGAGCGGTTCATGGTTCAGCTACGGCGAGACCCGTCTGGGTCAAGGTCGCGACGCTGTAAAGAAGGTCATTAAGGACAATCCCGAACTCTCCGAAGAACTCGAAGAGAAGATTGCTGCCGCCCTCAAGGAGGCCAACGAAGAAGATTAGTCCCAAATCAAAATATGCTAATATGGCAATGTGCTAATATGCTAATGTGCTGCGCGTATCAATGCGTCGACACATTGCCGTATTAGCACATTGCCATATTAGCACATTATATTAGCATATTGCCATATTAGCACATTGCCATATTAGCACATTGCCGTATTAGCATATTGCCATATTAGCACATTGCCATATTAGCACATTGCCATATTAGCACATTGCCATATTAGCACATTGCCATATTAGCATATTTATAAGCACACAATTTCCCATGGAATACAAGAAGCATTACACCGACGAAGAGCTTGGCGAAGTAGTAGGATGGTTTAAAAGCCATTTCGACGAACTTCCTGAATCTCTTCACATTGACAAAGCCACCTACATCAGCGACTTCAAGCATACCGTAACGCTCTACTACGACATAGCTGCACAACACAAGGACAACCCCACCTATGCCGCACAAATCCGTCATCTATTCTTGATGCGCGATGCAGTGCTCAAGCTATGGCAGGAGCAAGGCCGCGACGTAAGCGATGCCGCCCCAGCCGAAGCAAACAAATAAAGCTATCCATTCTCTCTATACATCCTTCTAACGCCTCACCCTATCATGACAAGAAAGACTATACGCAAATATACGTCGCAGCCCGTCAGCGACGAACTGCTCAACTCTCTGCTACAGCAAGCAGAGCGCACGCAGACCATGGGCAATCTGCAACTCTACTCCGTCATCGTGACACGTAGCGAGGAGATGAAAGCCAAGCTATCGCCCTTCCATTTCAACCAGCCCATGGTGAAGGAAGCCCCCATAGTGTTGACCTTCTGTGCCGACTACAATCGCGTGACCGAATGGGGACGCCTGCGCAAAGGGCATCCTGGCTACGACAATCTGCTCTCCTATCAAAATGCCGCCACCGACGCGTTGCTCTTCTGTCAGCGATTCTGCGATTTAGCTGAAACGGCAGGTCTCGGACTATGCTTCTTAGGCACCACCGTCTATCAGCCCCTGCAGATTATCGATCTCTTGAAGCTTCCCAAGCTCGTCATGCCCGTAGCCACCATCACCCTCGGATGGCCCGACGAAGATCCAGCTCCCACTCTGCGTCTGCCCCTCTCAGCCATTCGTCATGATGAGACCTACCATCCGCATACCCCTGAAAGCATCGATCGCGACTACCATGAGACCGAAGCCGATCCTACCAATCAAGACTTCGTACGCCTCAACCATACCGAGACCTTAGCACAGATCTTCACCGACATCCGCTACAACGCCTCCGACTGCGCTACCATGTCAAAGACGCTCCACCAAGCCCTCGTCCAGCAAGGCTTTTTGGAAGAATAACCACAATACGAATCAACCAGTTCTGTGGGCGACGCGTCCCGCATCGGCTTTACCGCAGACCAAGAAGTTTTTCAGCCAATACGGGGGGCGACGCGTCCCCGCGTCGGCATCGATTGTATAGAAGAGAAGTCTACTATGATGTAGAGAATACATTCTTGCCACGACGACGCGGGGACGCGTCGCCCCCAGTATTGGTTGAAGGACAATATAGCTTTTGATGAAATACTAATTGAAGCCTCACCCTACAATCTGCTCCCCTCCACCCTCAGCAGCAGGCTCTTTGCCTCTAATCCTCCGGCAAATCCAGTCAGCGAATGGTTGCTTCCTATCACGCGATGACAAGGGATGAGAATGCATATGCCATTCGCCCCAATAGCCTGGGCTACTGCCCGCACCCCCTTCACATTGTTCACCCGCTGGGCAATCTCCTTATACGAGCAGACTGCGCCATAAGAAATCTCGAGCAACGCTTGCCATACGCTCTGCTGAAAGTCCGTACCGACCATGCGCAGGGGCACGTCAAACGTTCGGCGCTTACCCGCAAAGTATTCGTCCAACTCCCTCTTCGTCTGCTCAAGCACCGGAGAAGTACTCTCTACAAGTTCGGCACGCAATAGGCGCTTCAGCCTGCGCACATTACGCTGTCCGCACGGGCGTTCGTACCAATCGCACAAGCATAGCGCATCGTCAAATGAGGCCAAGATAAGCCTTCCGCAGGGCGACTGATAATACTGCACACACGCCCGATTTTTCACTTCGTCACGTTTCATTTTTCAGAATTCTTTTTAGATGTCACCTGCGTATTGGGCAGGAATCCAGCGATCACTCCGAGCAGCGGCAAGAAAGCACTCACTTGGAAGATAAACTCAATGCTTGTACGGTCTGCCAACCATCCGAAGAAAGCCGATCCAAGCCCTCCCAAGCCAAACATTAGTCCGAAGAAGATGCCAGCTATCAGCCCCACCTTGTCGGGCATCAGATCAGTGGCATACACCACGATCGATGAGAAAGCCGACGCGATGATCAGCCCTGATAGGAAGGTACACACGATCGTCCAAGCCAAGCTGACATAAGGCATAGCAATGGCAAAGGGTGCTGCGCCAAGGATCGAGAACCATATCACATACTTCCGTCCAAACCTATCGCCCATCATGCCTCCTGCCACCGTGCCGATGGCAAATGCTGCCAAGAACACGAAGAGGCATATCTGCGAAGCCTGCACCGAAATGCCAAACTTGTCCATCAAGAAGAACGTGAAGTAGCTCGTGATGCAAGCCGTATAGAAGTACTTTGAGAACACCAGCAATACGAGAATCAGTAGTGCCCCATACTTTGCCCTTTGAGAAATATTGTGATTGAGCAGTGGCTGCCGCTGTGGATGCTTCACCACGTAAGCCAACCTCGCTTGATACCATGCACCGAGCCTCACCATGATCAGAGCAGCCAGTAGCGCTGCCAATGCAAACCATGAGATAGACCATTGCCCCAAAGGCAACACAATCAGAGCAGCCAGCAGCGGTCCGACAGCCGAGCCGCCATTTCCGCCCACTTGGAAGATAGATTGTGCCAGGCTCTTCTTACCGCCCGACGCCAGTTGTGCCACTCTCGAAGCCGTGGGATGAAACACCGACGATCCCAGTCCGACAATGCTCACCGCCAAGAGGATGAGCAAATAGTTCTGAGCGAAAGCCAACAGCAGAAGGCCCACAAGCGTGAAGCACATACCCACCGACAGCGCATAAGGCCGTGGCCGCTTATCAGCATAGAGCCCCGTGAAAGGCTGCAGTATGGACGACGTCAGTTGAAACACCAGCGTGATCATGCCAATTTGTGCAAATGAGAAACCGAAGTTTTCCTTCACGATAGGATAGATCGACGGGATGACCGACTGTATCATATCATTAAGGAAATGCGAAATGCTGCATATGATCAGCACGGAGTAGACCGTACCCTCCGTCATCCGCGGATTGCCTTTTACTTTCTGTCCTATTGCTCTGAGATTCATATTTGTGGAGTTGAAAAGTTGAAGAGTCTATAAGTTAAGAGAGAATCACCGCCTCTTATAAGATTGTCCATTCAAAGCGTTCATTCTCATCCTTCACTGCAAAATTACTTCAACTTTTCTTATCTCACAAAAAGAGTGAACAAATTGTACACAAAACCTTCAGCGCCTCTCACGCGCGCGCTTCAACAAGTTTTCCCATTTCTCCCACACATCTTGCACACCTCCGCTGGAATCTTTGATACTCAGCATACTACAGCAGTGCGAGCCGTCATCCACTGCCCTCACTCATTCCTCGCTCATCCCTCACCCCTCGTTTCCCCTCTTTCTCAGTCTGTTCTCCTCTTCACTACCCCTGGGCCGAGTCAGAATTTCCCCCCTTGCCGTTTCAATTATCCCCCCATGCTGTAAAAACTCTTCCTACCTCTAATTTCGTTTCTTGCGGTGTAGGAAAAGTGTAGGAAGAGTGCAAGCAAAGTGTAGGCAAAGCCCTTCTCATCCACTTCGCTAAGCCATTGATTCTCAGCGAGACTTCAATTATCATAGTGACAGACAGATGCTTCTTAAGGCTCAAACATGCTGAGTGCGCACGCATACGCGCACGCGAGAAAGGGGAATTATGCAGCTTGACTTATTGAAGCATAAGCAAAATCTTACACAAAAGTCTCTCCTTTTTTGGAAAATACCTATTTTACTCGTAATTTTGCACCGAGTTTTCAAGCAAGTAAATCTGTTGCGCATTGTGGCAACAGACGACAACGGTGTCAACGCTGCTTTAGAAAACACTTTTTATGACACAGTCGTTGCAGACGTATCAAAACATTTCATTTCGTACATACAACAAGGTGCATAAGTTCCACAGCTGGGGAGTTTGTGCACAAATCTGATACGCGCTATCGTATAGAGATCACGTCATTACAGAGAGAATCAAATCATTAGTTTTCTTATAATCCCCATTTTCATGAACAAGGAAATGAGACGATGGGCTGCATCCTTTGGGATAGCAGCCATGGCTTGCGTACCTATTGGCATGCAAGCACAAAGCACCGCTTTGAGCAATAGTTTGCAATCGCTTTATGCCGAAGCCGAGGCGCATAATGCTACGTTAGCAAGCTTGCAGGCTGCCCTGCAAACTGCCGAAGCAGGCATAGAAACCGCACGTATGGACAAACTGCCCAACCTCAACGGGCAGGTATCCTTCTCGTACTTAGGCAACGGACGCCTTTGGAATCGTAAGTTTGGCGAGAGCACCTCTGCTCCTATGCCCCACTATGGCAACAACTTCTTGCTTCAAGCCGAACAAGTGCTCTATGCCGGTGGTGCAATCAAGAGTGGCATTAAGCTGGCGGAGCAGCAAAGCGAAATGGCTCGCTTGACGATAAACGACGAACGTCAGCGTCAGCGCATGTTGCTCACGGGCCTTTATCTGCAACTTCACAGCTTGCGCAATCAGCAAACCGTCTACGCCAACAACCGCACGCTGGCGCAGAAGCAAATCGAGCTGATGAAGCATCGCCGCGAGCAAGGCGTATCGCTCCGCAATGACATTACGCGATACGAACTGCAATTGCAACAAATCGACTTGGGCGAAACTGCCGTAACCGACCAACAAAGCATCTTGCTCAAGCAACTTCATACCGCGATGGGATCTGACTCTGCCGGCGTAGCATTGCTCAGCGACGAAGCCTTCGATGCGACCGACCTCGAGGTAGGCATCGAAGCGGATTGGCAGCAGCGAGCCTTGCAGCAACACATAGGATTGCAGAAGTCGCAATTGGCAGTCGACATCAATCGCACGCAGGAGAAACTTGCACGAGCCGACCGCTTGCCCAAGGTAGCCCTTATGGCTGAAGACCATCTGGACGGACCGATTACGATAGAAGTGCCACCTATCAACAAGAACTTCAACTACTGGTTTGTGGGCGTAGGCATACGCTACAATTTCTCATCGCTCTACAAGAGCAAGCGCAAGATAGCACAAGCACAGCTGAGCACGGCTCAAGCTCTCTCACAAACGGAGGTGGCCCGACAGGGCATTAGCGATGGCATACACGCGGCATATGTCAATCTTGGCACAGCGCGCAGCGAACTCGCCACCCGCCAGAAGAGTGTGCAGTTGGCATCGGAAAACTACGACGTGGTGAGCAAACGCTACCAGAACGGACTTGCACTTATCACCGACCTGACCGATGCTGCCAACATGAAGCTTGAAGCCGAACTGGCACTCTCAAATGCTCGCATCAACGTGCTCTTCTGCTACTATCAACTGAAGTATGCAAGCAACGAATTGTAACATTTATCACCAACCCTCTCTCCACAACATATGAAAAAGAAGACTTTACTCCGCATTACATACAACCTCATCGTGCTCGTCCTGTTAGCAGCAGGCATATACCTTGTAGTAGACCACTTCGTTCACTTTGGCGAAGGCGAATTTACCGACAATGCCACCGTGCAACAACACATCACACCCGTCAACACCCGCGTGCAGGGATTTATTAAGGAGATACGCTTCCAAGAATATCAGCCCGTACACAAGGGCGACACGCTCGTGGTGATCGAAGATAGCGAGTTCCGCTTGCGCTTAGCACAAGCCGAGGCTAATCTTGAAAATGCATTGGCGGGCAAGGACGTGACCGCTACGGGCATACAGACCACAGATCAAAGCATCCACGTGACCGACGCTGGCATTGACGAAGCACGCGTACAGATGGAAAATGCACAACGCGACGAAGCACGTTATGCTCAATTGCTGAAAGACGATGCTGTGACGCCTCAGCAATACGATCAGATGCACACGGCTTATCTGGCAGCAAAGGCTCGCTACGAACGTGCTTGCCGCAGTGTGGGCACGCTGTCATCGACCAAGCAAGAGCAAGGCCACCGATTGGCGCAGAGCAAGGCTGGCATTGAGGCGGCTCGTGCTGCCGTCAGATTGGCTCGTCTCAACCTTTCTTACACCGTGATTATCGCTACAGCCGATGGCGTGGTGGGTAAGAAGAACATTCACGAAGGACAGCTTGTACAGCCTGGTCAATCGCTCGTCGACATCGTAGACAATTCCGACCTCTGGATCGTAGCCAACTATCGCGAGACGCAAATGCCCAACATCAGTGTAGGCACAAAGGTGAGCGTGAAGGTCGACGCCGTTCCGGGCACAACGTTTGAGGGCACAGTGGAGCGCATTAGCGATGCTACGGGTTCTGCCTTCTCACTCATTCCGCAGGACAATGCTACGGGCAACTTTGTAAAAGTGGAGCAACGCATCCCCGTAAGAATCCGCCTTACTCCCAACAAGGCACAGGCCCGACTGCGTGCGGGCATGAACGTAGAGTGCACAACCATTACCAAGCATTAAAGGAATGAGTAACGAAAATCAACAACGGCCTGCAGGCGGAGGACCTCCCATGGTCTTCAGCATGCCGATGTATCATGATTGGGTGCCTCAGTGGGTGCGCCCTTGGATCTATGTGGTGTTGGCCTTTTGCTTCCAGTTCTCCAATGGCATGTATCTGGGAGCTATGAACAATATCGTGGGCGAGCGCGGCATCATGCGCGAAGATGTGCAGATGTGCCTTTACAGCACATTGATAGGCATGGCGCTTTACTTTGTCATACTCTTCCGCATGAAGTTTCGCTTCACCAATAAGGCATTGCTCATGACTTCAGCGGCAGTAATCCTCCTATGCCAATGGCTCGCCACATTGCAGCTACCACTGCCCGTGCTGTGGGCACTGTGTGTAGTGTGCGGCATGGCTAAGATACAAGGCACGTTTGAGTGTATGTCGATCATTCAGCTTTGGATGACGCCTAAGCGCGACTTCGGCGTATTCTTCCCCTTGCTTCACATCATCTTGCTCACCTCTATAGAGTATACTGGCTACTTGTCGGCATGGTTTGCCTACGACATGCACTGGACGTATATGCACTACTTTGTGATGCTACTTATGCTGCTTGTGCTCACGGTGCAAGCGCTGCTCACACGTCCCGTACATGCTATGCCTCAGATTGTCCCGCTTCGAGGAATCGATTGGCTGGGGGCTTTGCTCTGGATGGCACTGTGCTTGCAGACAGCTTGGCTGCTCAACTACGGCGACTATCTCGATTGGACAAACTCAGCCAACTTCAAGCTCGTCTGTGGCACGTCGCTCATCACCTTTGCGCTGTGTCTGCACCGCATGTTCACTCATCCACAGCCTTTCTTTGAACCTGCCATGTGGAGCTACAAGTACGTAGTGCCCGTCATCGTGCTGATAGGTGTGGTCGAGGCGCTCTTCTCATGTGAGCATGTGCTCGAAATGGTGTATTACGAAGAAGTGATGCACTATGCCGACCATACTTACGAAGCATTGAATCAATGGTCGCTCCCGGGGATCTGGGCTGGCTGTCTGTTTAGTCTGGGATGGCTCAAGCTGATGCGTTGGAATGTCTACAAGCTCATAGCCTTTGCACTCGCCTTCTTTGCTCTTTACGTAGGGGGCTTCTACGTGCTAATCGATAGCAACATAAGCATCGAGCAGCTGCATCTGCCCCTTGTGTGTCGCGGTTTCTCGTATGCTATATTGTGCATTGCCTTTATGTGGTGCTTACATGAGATCATGTCGTTCGAACACTTCTTCCAAGCGCTCTCTGTCTTCAACATCCTGCACATGTTTGTAGGCGGATTGGTGGGAGCATCGCTCCATGCTTATGGATTGAAGTACTATGTGGCTGATGGCTTTGCTCGCTATTCGCAGTACATCGACAGTGTGAGGATGTCGGCTTCGCCCCACGACTTCAGCGCCCTCATGCACCACTTAGTAGAGGGACTATTGGCACAAAGCGTGAAGATACTCTTCGGCTGGACACTACTGGCAGCCCTATTCCTTGCCTTGCTTATGCTGCTATGGGACATTCCCATGGTGCGCCATCAGATCAAGCACATTCCCTCATGGCCACGTGTGGGCATGGGCATTTGGCGAGGCTATCGCAGACAGCAACGCTTGCATAGGCTCCGTGCAGAGCGCCGTAAGCGGGTGGCACTGTAATCTCTTATTTTCTTCATAAAGAATAGGCAGGGTAAACGAAACTACTCGTTTATCCTGTTTATTTTTATGGGTTTTGCTATATTTTTACACAAAGTAAGGTAAGCATCCCATACAAGCCGTATTGTATAACCTTGTATAAAGTCGGAATTTTGC
>CALEKA010000088.1 GCA_937898715.1 uncultured Prevotella sp. | reverse complement strand
TAGGGCTTACTCGGGACTTGCACCCGTTAGATAATGCTCATGCCGAGCGTACTAGGAAGTGGGGGCGAAGCGTCTCGCTTCGCCCCCACTTCCTATGGGATCATTTATCGATACGTGGTAGTGCCGACGCGGGACGCGTCGCCCACAGAACAGGCTGAAAGGACTGGCTTAGAGAGAGAGTCCTTAGTTGGGCATGGCTTCTTCGCCTTCGTTCTGGAAGAGGTTTTTCACGATGTTCATCTCCATGAACGAGGTGCTTTGCTCCTTACGCTGCGAACCGAGGTAGCAGATACGATCTTCGGGCTTGAGCATATTGTCGGAAAGGAGCTTGCGCAGAGCGGCGAGCAGGAACTCGTGGCCATAGCTCTTCATAGGCATGTAGATGGCATATACGCCATACTGCAGGGCGAGGTGGCGCACGGTCTTGGCCTTATAGCAGATGGCAAGAATGGTGCTCTCGCCACGAAACGAACTGACGTAGCGTGCGGTGCGACCGGTGTAGGAGTCCATGATGATGGCACGGAGCTTCATGGTCTTGGTGGCCATCACGGCTTCTTTGGAGAAGAACTCTGTCACGTCGGGATTCTCGGAGAGGGGAATGTCTACGTCGCCATACTCCTTGAAGGTGTCGCGCTCGGCTTGCCATGCCACGGTGGCCATGGTCTTGACAGCCTCTACGGGGTAGTCGCCATAGGCGGTCTCGCCGGAGAGCATGAGGGCGTCGGTACGGGAGTAGACGGCATTGGCTATGTCGGTCACCTCGGTACGGGTGGGACGCGGATTGTGGATCATGCTCTGGAGCATCTGGGTGGCCACGATGACGGGCTTATGGGCACGGATGGCCTTGTCGACGAGTCGGCGCTGTATGCCGGGGATGAACTCTTGGGGCACTTCGATGCCGAGGTCGCCACGTGCCACCATGATGCCGTCGGCGGCTTCGAGAATCTCGTCGATGTTGTCTACGCCCTCTTGATTCTCTATCTTGGCGATGATGCGGATGTCGCTATCGTGAGCGTCGAGTATGCGGCGAATTTCGTAGACGTCTTCCTTAGAGCGCACGAAGCTGTGGGCGATGAAGGCTACGTCGTAGTCGATGGCAAACTCGATGTTGCGCTTATCCTTCTCGGTGAGTGCGGGCAGATTGATGCGCACACCGGGCACGTTGACGCTCTTGCGCGAGCCGAGGGTGGCATCGTTTTCTACGTGGCAGATGAGCTGGTCCTTCTCTTTGTGGTCTACTCGGATGCCGAGGTCGCCATCGTCGATGAGGATCTGTGCGCCTTCGCTGAGGTCGGCCACGAAGTTGGGATAGGAAACCGAGATTACCTCGCGCGTGGTCTTCTGCTCAGGGCAGCCTACGATGCGCACGATGTCGCCCTTGTGGAAGTCGATGGGTTGGTCGGTCACGGTGGTGCGCACCTCGGGGCCCTTAGTGTCGACGAGGATGGCCAGATGGCTTGATACCTCGCGCACATTGTCGATTACGCGCTTCATGCCTGTGGCGTCCTGATGGGCGGTGTTGAGGCGTACTACATTCATTCCTGCATCGTAGAGGCGCTGGATGAGCCCTACGTCGCAACGCACGTCGGAAATGGTTGCTACAATCTTGGTTTTCTTATACATCGTTGTTGTTTAGTTTTCGTGAAAAAGGAAAAAAGTTCTAAGTATTAAGTATTACAGACTATCGAGGTCACGACCTGTGGGCTGAAAGGCTATCAGCCTGAATGTATTACTTATTACTTGTTACTTATTACTTGAATTACTTGGAGCTTGCAGTATCAGTGCTTCTACGGCCAGACGGTAAGAGTTGAGCCCGAAACCGCAGATCACGCCTCGGCAAGCGGCAGAAATCATGGAGTGATGGCGAAACTCCTCGCGCTGATGCACGTTGGAGATGTGCACCTCAATGACGGGGATGTGGAGCGAACGAATGCAGTCGTGCAGTGCCACACTGGTGTGGGTATATGCGCCGGCATTGAGCACGATGCCCTGCGTGCCATCGACGTTGGCCTGCTGCAGGCGGTCGATGAGGAATCCCTCTACGTTGCTCTGATAGTAGGCTATCTCGTGATCGGCATAGTGCTTACGCAACTGCTCCAGACAGGCTTCCATGGTGTCGGTACCATAGATGCCTGGTTCGCGCTGACCCAAGAGATTAAGGTTGGGTCCGTTGACAATTAAAAGCTTCATGATTTTTCTGTAAAAAGGGAAAAATGTACCTTTGCTTGGCTTTCAGACGAAGACACCCGAAGGGGCTACGTCTGATTTGTGCTGCAAAATTACGAATTTTCAAGCACAATAGCGCTTTGTTTTCCGATATTTTACGCACGCTGTGATGATAGACAAATACCTCTCGTACTTGCTCCTCGAAAAGGGGCTTAGCGAGAACACGCGTCAGGCCTATGCTGCCGACGTGTCGAAACTGCTGCTTTTCCTCTCCGACGAGGGGATCGACCCGCTACAGGTAAAGCTCGACGACTTGCACCGATTTGCGGCTTCGCTCTACGATGTGGGCATCTCGCCTACGTCGATCTCGCGCATTCTCAGCGGGGTGCGCTCCTTCTATGAGTTCCTGCTCGTAGACGGATTTATCGAAGCCGACCCTACGGAGCTTCTCGAGATGCCCAAACGACCCGAACACCTGCCCACAGTGCTCTCTGTGGAAGAGGTCGATGCGCTCGAAAATGCCGTCGACTTGAGCCAAGAGGAGGGCCAACGCGACAGAACTATCGTGGAAGTGCTCTACAGCTGCGGGCTGCGCGTGTCGGAACTGTGCGGACTGAAGATGTCGAATCTATACCTCGAAGATGGCTTCCTCAGCGTGACGGGCAAGGGGAGCAAGCAGCGATACGTGCCAGTGTCGCCTCGAGCAGTGAAGGAACTAAGGCTGTGGTTCGCGGATCGATGCCACATAGAGCCGAAGCGAGGGGAAGAGGACTACGTGTTTATCAGCCACAGGCGCCGGCAGCACCTCTCGCGCATCACAGTGTTCCACGTGCTGCAGGTGCTCGCCACCAATGCAGGAATCAACAAGACCATCTCGCCCCACACGCTGCGCCACACCTTTGCCACCCATCTGCTCGAAGGAGGCGCCAATCTGCGCGCCATTCAAGCCATGCTCGGCCACGAATGTATCGACACAACGCAGATCTATACCCACCTCGACCGATCTTTCCTCCGACAACAGGTGATAGAGCATTTGCCAAGAAATCAGAGAAGTACAGACGCTGATTCAGAAAATTAAAGCAGAAAGACGGCGGAATCTCACAAAAAAGTGATAGCTTTGCCACCATTAAGCACACCTCGGCCGCAACAAGGGCCGACTATGTACAACATTCTTATCCATTCCTCATGATGAAACGCACACTCCTGCTCATCGCCGTGCTGCTCTCCACACTGACAGCAGCACAGGCTCAGACCACGATAAAGTATGGCACAGTCAATGTCGACTCGCTACTCCGCACCCTGCCCGACTATGCACAGGCGGAGGAGCAAATGGCCCGTCTGCGCAAGCAGTATGAGGCTGAGACCGACTACAACGACCGTGCATTTCGCCGTCAATACGCCGAATTCTTGGAAGGACAACAGACGTTTACTCCCAACATCTTGCAAAAGCGACAAGCCGACCTACAGCAGTCGCTCGAACGAGGCATGGCTTTTCGCCAGCAAGCCGACTCCCTGCTTCAAGCCACTCATGTGCAGCTCTTGCGCCCCGTGAAAGCACGCCTCGCAGCAGCTATCAAAGCCGTAGGACTGGAGCACGGATATGAGTATATCATCGACACCTCGAAAGAAGTATACCCCTTCATCCACCCCACCGTGGCAGAAGACGCCACGCGCTTCATCATCGAAAAGCTCAACCCTCACGCAAATTAACGACTCTCAATACGTTTCACAGCACAAACGTAATACTTAATACTTTATACTTAATACTTTTCCGATAGAAACGTAATACTTAATACTTTATACTTAATACTTTTCCGTTAGGAACGTACTTAATACTTTCCGATAGGAACGTACTTAATACTTTTCCGATAGGAACGTAATACTTTATACTTAATACTTAATACTTTATATATTATTGATGGACAACTTAATAGGTGTGTTCGACTCTGGCTACGGCGGACTGACCATCCTGCGCCAGATACGCCAACTCCTACCCCAATACGACTATCTCTACTTGGGCGACAACGCACGTGCGCCCTATGGTTCCCATTCCTACGATATCATCTACCGCTATACGCTGCAAGCCGTAGAAGAACTCTTCCGACGCGGCTGCCGACTGGTGATACTCGCTTGCAACACAGCATCAGCCAAGGCGCTACGCACCATTCAGCAAAACGACTTACCCGCGCTGGGCGAATACCGCCGCGTACTGGGCGTGATACGTCCCACCGTAGAGGCTATCGGACCGCTCACCAAGACACGCCACGTAGGACTGCTCGCAACAGCAGGTACGGTCAACTCGGGCTCCTATGCCATGGAACTGCATAAGCTCTCGCCCGACATCGAACTGACCTCACAGGCGTGCCCCATGTGGGTGCCACTGGTGGAAAATTATGAGTTCGACTCCCCTGGAGCCGACTACTTCGTGCGCAAACGCATAGAAGGCATTCTCCGACTCGACCCACAAATAGATACGCTCATATTGGGATGCACTCACTACCCACTACTGATGAACAAAATCATCAAGTACACACCACCCGGTGTGCGCATCGTGCCCCAAGGCGAATACGTAGCTGCCTCGCTCCGCGACTACCTGAAGCGACATCCCGAAATGGAAGAAGCCCTCTCACGCAGAGGAACTTGCCACTATCTCACCACCGAAAGCGCTGAAAAATTCAATCAAAGCGCCGCACTCTTCATGCACGAAAATGTAAAGGCCGAGGTGGTAGACCTGGAAAGAAAATAAGTTAACGAGAATTCCTATAAAGAGAAGCACTACAAAGAGAAAGATTGCCCTTTCCTTTGCAGTGCTTTTGGTTTTCACTAACTTTGCACCCGAAAACATATAGGTATTAGTAATTTATTGTATGCAAGACATTCGTAACATTGCCATCATTGCCCACGTAGACCACGGAAAGACTACGCTCGTGGACAAGATGCTACTCGCCGGACACCTGTTCCGCAAAAATCAGAACGCTGGCGAACTCATTCTGGACAACAACGACCTCGAACGCGAACGCGGTATAACCATCCTCTCTAAAAACGTGTCAATCCGTTACAAAGACACAAAAATCAACATCATCGACACTCCGGGCCACTCCGACTTCGGTGGTGAGGTGGAACGCGTGCTCAATATGGCCGACGGTTGCATCCTCCTCGTCGACGCATTCGAAGGACCGATGCCCCAGACTCGCTTCGTCTTGCAAAAGGCTCTACAGATCGGACTCAAACCCATCGTTGTAGTAAACAAAGTGGATAAGCCCAACTGCCGCCCCGAGGAAGTGTACGAAATGGTGTTCGACCTCATGTGCGACCTCAACGCCACCGAAGATCAGCTCGACTTCCCCGTAGTATACGGTTCTGCAAAGAACGGCTGGATGAGCGAAGACTACAACAAGCCTACCGACAACATCAACTACCTGCTCGACAAGATTATCGAAGTAATCCCAGCACCGCAGCAGCTCGAAGGCACACCACAGATGCTCATCACCTCGCTCGACTACTCCAACTATACAGGACGTATCGCCGTAGGACGCGTTCACCGTGGCACCATCAGCGAAGGCATGAAGTGCACCATCGCACACCGCGACGGCACTATGGAAAAGACGCAAATCAAAGAAGTTCACACCTTCGAAGGCATGGGCCGACAGAAGACCGACGCCGTAAGCTCTGGCGACATCTGCGCCGTAGTAGGCCTCGAAAACTTCGAGATTGGCGATACCATCTGCGACTTCGAAAACCCCGAACCGCTGCCCACCATCGCTATCGACGAGCCTACCATGTCAATGCTCTTCGCTATCAACGACTCACCCTTCTTCGGTAAGGAAGGCAAGTTCTGCACCTCACGACATATCAACGACCGACTCGAAAAAGAACTCGAAAAAGACCTCGCCCTCCGCGTAAAACGCAACGAAACAGGCGATTCATGGATCGTGAGCGGACGCGGCGTGCTACACCTATCCATCCTCATCGAGACCATGCGTCGCGAAGGATACGAACTCCAAGTAGGACAACCCCAAGTAATCTACAAAGAGATTGACGGACAGAAGTGCGAACCTATCGAAGAACTCACCATCAACGTGCCCGAAGAATTCGCTTCGAAAATGATCGATATGGTGACACGCCGTAAGGGCGAAATGACTTCGATGATGAACATGGGCGACCGCGTCGACATCGAATTCGACATCCCCTCACGTGGTATCATCGGTCTGCGCACCAACGTGCTCACCGCATCACAAGGCGAAGCCATCATGGCACACCGATTCAAAGAATATCAACCCTACAAGGGCGAAATTCAGCGCCGTCTCAACGGATCAATGATCTCGCTCGAAAGCGGCACAGCATTCGCCTACGCCATCGACCACCTGCAAGACCGCGGACGATTCTTCATCAATCCACAAGACGAAGTCTATGCCGGACAAGTAGTGGGCGAACACGTACACGAAAACGACCTCGTGGTCAACGTCACCAAAGCAAAGCAACTCACCAACATGCGTGCCTCAGGTGCCGACGACAAAGCTCGCATCGTACCGCCCATCATCTTCTCACTCGAAGAAGCACTCGAATACATCAAAGAAGATGAATACGTAGAAGTGACTCCGAAGTCGATGCGTATGCGCAAAATCATCCTCGACCACTTAGCACGTAAGCGCGCAGGACGCGATTAATACAGAAAATCAGCACTTAATGCAAAAAAAGCGGGTGCAAAGGTTGGCTCTCACAGAAGAAGTTAGTACCTTTGCACCCGCTATGCTGCTCAAAGGATACGATCCCCAAAGCAGTTGGCACCTAAATATTCCAAATTCTTAATTCATACACAATGTACTTAGATTCTGAAAAGAAGAAAGAGATCTTTGGCAAGTACGGACAGTCTAATTCGGATACCGGCTCAGTAGAAAGCCAGGTAGCCTTGTTTTCTTACCGTATTGCCCACTTGACGGAGCACATGAAGCAGAACCGTAAAGATCATACGACTGAACGCTCACTCGTTAAGATGGTAGGTAAGCGCCGCGCGCTGCTCAACTACCTCAAGCGTAAGGACATTGAGCGTTATCGTGCCATCGTGAAGAACCTCGGCCTCCGTAAGTAATACTTCCGCCAAGGGATCTTCCCGACAAAAAGCCTAATCCCGCCTGACATAACCGTTAGAGCGGGATTTTTGCTTTCAAACTTCATCACATACAATCAGAATCTATATCCACCACACCACCCCCATGAAGCACCTCTTCATCGAAACATACGGCTGCCAAATGAACGTGGCCGACAGCGAAGTAGTAGCATCAGTCATGAAAATGGCTGGCTATGAGCCCTGCGAGACAATAGACGAGGCCGACGCCGTGTTTCTCAACACATGCTCCGTACGCGACAACGCCGAACAAAAAATCATACACCGACTCGAAGCACTCACCGCCATGCGACGCAAAGGACGCAAACTCATCATCGGAGTGCTCGGATGCATGGCAGAGCGCGTAAAAGACGGACTACTCAACGAGCATGGAGCAGATCTCGTAGCCGGACCCGACGCCTACCTCTCACTGCCCGACCTCATCGCACAAGCCGAAGCTGGCCACAAAGCCATGGACATCGAGCTCAGCACCACCGAAACCTACCGCGATATCGTACCCGAACGCTTCTGCGGTAGCCGCATCTCAGGATTCGTGAGCATCATGCGCGGCTGCAACAACTTCTGCCACTACTGCATCGTGCCCTACACCCGAGGACGAGAGCGCTCACGCGACATAGAAAGCATTCTCACCGAAGTAAAGGACCTCGAAGCACGCAATTATAAAGAAGTGACCCTACTCGGTCAGAACGTCAACTCTTATTGCTGGAAAAATGCCGACGGATCCGAAATCCGCTTCCCCGAGCTCCTGCGCACCGTAGCACGCGCCGTACCAAGCATGCGCATCCGCTTCTCTACCAGCCATCCCAAAGACATGAGCGACGAGACACTCCACGTCATCGCCGAAGAGCCCAACGTATGCCGACACATCCATCTGCCCGTACAGAGCGGATCCAATCGCATTCTCAAACTCATGAACCGCAAGTATACCCGCGAATGGTATCTCGACCGCGTAGCTGCCATCCGACGTATCATCCCCGACTGCGGCCTCTCTACCGATATCTTTGCAGGCTATTGCTCCGAAACAGAAGAAGATCACCAACTCTCACTCTCACTCATGCGCGAGTGTGGTTACGACTCCTCATTCATGTTTAAATACAGCGAACGTCCCGGCACTTACGCCTCTCGCCACCTTCCCGACGACGTGCCTGAAGAAACAAAGATCCATCGTCTCGAAGAACTCATCGCCTTGCAAAACGAACTCAGCGCCGAGAGCAACCAGCGCTGCATCGGCAAGGAATACGAAATCCTCGTAGAGGGCGTAAGCAAGCGCTCTCATGACCAACTCTTCGGACGCACCGAGCAAAACAAAGTGGTAGTCTTCGATCGTGGCACGCATCACCCCGGAGACTACGTCCGCGTCAAAATCACCGATTCCTCCTCCGCCACCCTCAAAGGCGTAGAAGTAGAATAATAAAGGGTTAGGGAAGCCTAATGTGCAGTAATACACAATGAGGGGCATGAAATATCCGTTTAGATGGATTTTCATGCCCCTCTTCCTGTCTTATAAAAATATGTAAAGAATGGGAAGTGATAAATTTACTCGATACAACATATCTATTTATGGCCACTTCTCATTATCCCAAATTCGCTTGCTTGAGAACTGATCTGCATTGTCTTCCTTCGTCTGGTCATATTTCGATGGTGCTGGAGTGCTTACAGCTAATATTCCAGTAGTTTGCAACGAAAGTACCTTACACGAGGGAGTGCTATAAATTGATTTCATAAATTGATGAATAATATACTAATTTGATTGGGAGCTAATATTAAAGCTTATAGGTTGGGAGATCCATGAAAATATCTACTTTACCATGACCTTCTTTCCATTGATGATATACATTCCCTTAGGCAAACGGCTCAGATCCTTGGCTGTAAGCCGTTGACCAGTAATGGTGAAGATTGTACATGTACAAGGTGTGTGGCTGCGCACATTTCCCGCAAGAGATTGGTCAATGCCCGTAGTCTCGATATCATGACTCAAGCTGAACAAACTGCTTACTGAACTCATGGTTCGTGGAATTGCTAAATATGCTTTATTTGCTCCATTAATGAATGTGCC
>CALEKA010000087.1 GCA_937898715.1 uncultured Prevotella sp. | reverse complement strand
CTTCGCTGTGGAGTGGGAAGCTTATAAAGGATAAAATGTAGCGTAGATACGTTGTATATACAAGTTGTATCTTTACATAAAGTGTTGACACTCATTGTATTTGTAAAAATAAGACTCCGAGGGATACAACGCTACAAAAGAAAAAGGCTGTTTTATATGCAAATGGTAATCGCCTACGACCTGTAAGGTGATAGATGATTACTATTTGCATTGTTAACGAGGTGTGTCTACTCCACCTCGTCATCGTAAGTAAGATTTCCTTCAAAGCCAAGTGTTACCTGTTGAACTCCATGCTTTTGGATGTACTTGTTGGTAGTGGTTATGTCGCTGTGTCGGGCTTGGTCACGTGCGACTACTACTCCTTGTGCATTTGCCAAGTCACGGATGCCGGAGTCTTTCAAACTATAGAACTGGTAACAGTCATTCCAGTTAAGGGCTTTACGCATAACTTTCCAACGCTTGTTGAAATGGTCTGAACCAATTCGCTCTGCACTTGGCTTGAAGTCTGAACCGAACAGGTAATAGTTGTCTGGCTTCTTGAACACCTCCAAGTCGAGCATGAGCTTGATGACGATTTTATTCAAACCGACCTCTGCATCCTTGTGGTTCTTGCTGAATTCATGCGATACAAACACCGTTTGCTTCTTCAGAGAAATGTCGCCAATCTTCAAGTGGCTCAATTCGCCTGGGCGTATGAGCGTATAATACTGCATCAGACAGGCGAGAAAGAACGACTTATCATTTTTGCGCAGATAGTTTGACATCTGCTTTAGCATCTCTGGTGTCAAGTCTCTGCGGTATTTCTCATGTTCTGGCATCACCTTGATATGTTCCACAGGATTAGCGTTGATGTGCTTGCGAGCAATCAAGAATTCCGCCAAGCCGTAAAGCCATCCCCTGTAATTGTTTCTTGTTCGTGGAGAACTCTCACGATCAAGATAAATCCAATCTATGAAGTCATTACAGAAGCCAATATCAAATTGATAGGCATACTTGATGGGATTAACTTGCGATGTAATAAACTCACGAAGTACATTCACTCTGGAACGATAGCTTTGACGCGTTTTCTTTCTGTCCATGCGGTCTACATAGTCAAGATAGCGTTCAAGGCAGTTGTCAAACAAGACATAGCCACGAGATAAGTCTGTCGTTACCCATGGATTCCATCCTTCCATGAGCTGCTTGCTTATAACGTTGATGATTTCTGTAGCACGTCTTACTCTTTCCGAAACGCGAAGTTCAGAACCAATCCAATACTTTTTACGTCTCATCTTGTTTGTGGCAGGGTCTCTGGCATAAAAATCCACATACCACTCTTTTCCTTTGTGTAACTTGGGGTAGGTGTATCCTACAAGCTCTGAAACATTACCCGATAAAAAATTTGCGCACATTTTTTTAACATCTTTTATTGCACATTTTTCAGTACGCCTAAAGATGTTCGTCCGACATGTTGTCTAAAATCGTCCGTAATTCGTCCGATGTATATAAAGAAAATCAGCGTAACTTGTTGTTTTACAACTCGTTACGCTGACTTTGGCGGAGAGAGAGGGATTCGAACCCCCGGTGCCTTGCAGCACGCCGGTTTTCAAGACCGGTGTATTCGACCACTCTACCATCTCTCCTTGCAAAGAGGTAGCCTTTGTGGCTTGTTTGCGAGTGCAAAGGTAGGGACTTTTGCGGAAACTACCAAATGTTTTTCGGAAAAAGTTTAGTTTTTTTCTATTTTTCTTCCTTTTCCCTTCCTTCTCCCTTGTTTTGAAGCCGTTTTTAGGGGGTGATGGGGGCGATTCGGGGGAAGGTGCGGAGCGTGTTTTCTATGAGTTGCTGTTCCACTTGGGGGAGGGGAAGGTCGTAGATCTCGGATAGCTTGGCTATGACGAGAGGGATGCGCGATGGCTCGTTGCGTTCGCCGCGATAGGGGTGGGGGGTGAGGTAGGGGGCGTCGGTCTCTACTACGATGCGGGAGAGGGGGACGGAGGTGCGGAGCACGGCGGGAAGTTTCGACTTCTTAAACGTGACTACGCCGCCAATGCCGAGCACAAAGCCGGGGAAGGTGGTGAGGAGTTCTTCTGCCTCTTCGGCGGTGCCTCCGAAGCAGTGGAACACGCCTGTGAGTTCTTCGCGGAGAGGGAGGAGGGTGCTGACGAGGTCGCGGTGGGCAGATCGGCTATGGATCATGAGGGGCAGATGGTAGCGAATGGCCCACTCTGCTTGCTGGGCGAAGGTGGTGATCTGCTCTTCTCGTCGTGACTGGTTCCAATAGAGGTCGATGCCTACTTCGCCTACTGCGCAGAAGGGGTGGTCGGGCTGTTGCAGCATGTGCTCCATGTGCTGAAGCACGGGTTGAGGATCGGCGGGGAGCTCTGTGGGGTGAAGGCCTATCATGGGGTAGCAGAGGTCGGGATAATCGTGGCAGAGGCGGAGCATGGGCTCAATGGTCGAGGCGTCGATGTTGGGCAGGAGGAGCATACGGGCGCCTGCTCTCTGGGCACGAGTGATGACTTCGGCGCGGTCGGCGTCGAACTCCTCTGTGTAGATGTGGGTGTGGGTGTCGATATAGGGCATTAAGGAGTTTAATGAGTTTATGGGTTTAGTGAGTTTAGTGAGTTTAGGAGTTTAAAAGTTAAGAGGATGCTGATGAACTTACGAGGCTCTCAGAAAGCATCTTCTTAACTTTTAAACTCCTAAACTCACTAAACTCTAAAAAGAGTCCTATTTCTTGCGGCCGAGGAGCGATTCTGCATATTCCCATAGTGGGGCCCATGTCTCGGGCTTGAGTGAGAGCTTCTGTAGGAGCGCGTGGGCTTCGGTGTAGAACTGATCGATGGCTTTGAGGGTGAGTTGAGGAACGCCCAGCTCGTTGTAGAGCTTTGTCACGGCGCTAATCTTCTCTTCTGGGGCGAGGGTGGTAGAGGTGATGAGCTGGAGTAGATGGGCTTTCTGCTCGTCGTTGGCGTGGAGATAGGCGGTGATGAGCAGATAGGTCTTTTTACCGCAGAGGATGTCGCCACCGATTTTCTTGCCAAACACGGCGGGGTCGCCATATACGTCGAGATAGTCGTCTTGGAGCTGGAATGCTAATCCTACCTTTTCGGCAAAGCTGTAGAGCACCTCGCAATCGGCCTCGGGAGCACCAGCGAGGAGGGCTCCCATGCGGGTGGCGCAGGCGAGGAGTACGGACGTCTTGAGGCGGATCATCTCCAGGTATTCGTCGATGCTGACGTCGGTGCGGGTCTCGAAGTTGACGTCGTACTGCTGTCCTTCGCAGATCTCGCGAGCGGTGCGGGCAAAGAGGCGCAAGGCTTCGGCGCTGTGCTGACAGGGGCACTGCATGATGTGCTCGAAAGCCATGATGAGCATGGTATCGCCCGAGAGCACGGCGGTATTTTCATCCCATTTCTTGTGTACGGTGGGCTTCCCGCGACGCATGTCGGCGTGGTCCATGAGGTCGTCGTGCAGGAGGGTGTGGTTGTGGTAAGTCTCAAGGCCGATGGCTGCGGGCATAGCCTTCATGGCATCGTCGCGATAGAGCGAATAGGCCATGAGCAGAAGTGAGGGGCGGAGGCGTTTGCCGCCCATAGAGAGCACGTAGTCGATGGGTTCGTAAAGTCCCTCGGGACGCGTGGGGTAGGGCACAGCTTGCAGGGCTTTCTCGATAAGGGGTGCCCACGAGGTGTGGCGGGCAAACTGTGTGAGGAGCCACTCTTTCTGCTCGGCAATGGTCAGTGAGGAATTGTCGAGAAGAATGGCATCGTCGGCTTGACGCAGGGGGGCTACTTCGCGATGAGAGTCGATGTAGTCGCGCTCTTGCACGTTTTTGAGAATCTCGTCGTAGCTTACTTCTTGACCTTTTGCTTGGAGTTCATCATAGCGGCGGCGGGCACGCACTTCGGCCGATGCGGTGACGAATATCTTGAGTTCGGCTTCGGGGAAGACCACGGTACCGATGTCGCGGCCGTCCATGACGATGCCTTTCTCGCGTCCCATCTCTTGCTGCTGAGCGGTCATGGCGGTGCGCACGAAGGGCAGGGCTGCGATGGGGCTTACGTGAGAGCTTACTTCTAATCCGCGAATCTCGCTCTCTACGCATTCGCCGTTGAGGCAAACGAGTGGCAGATTGGTGGCGGGATCGAGCTTGAAGCTCACTTTTACTTGGGGCATGAGTTGCTTGAGTTCTTCGGTACGTACGCTGCCATCAGCATTGAAGAGCTGGTGGCGCAGGGCAAAGAGTGTGACGGCGCGATACATGGCGCCTGTGTCGACATAAATATAGCCCACTTCGCGGGCAAGGTCCTTGGCCATGGTGCTTTTTCCGCACGATGAATGGCCGTCGATGGCTATGATAATCTTTTTCATAGATGAGTGATATGCTGTTTGGGTGATATGCAGGATGTGTTGGGGCTTTTAGTGTGGTGCTTGCCTTGTGATAATTCTCTTACGCTGACTCGGGCTTTGAGCTCTTCGTCAACGTGCCGACGGGGGATGCGTCGCCCCACTGCCTATAAGTAGACTTCTTGCTCGCTCTTGATGCCGACGCGGGGACGCGTCGCCCCCGGTATTGGCTGAAAAGTTGTT
>CALEKA010000086.1 GCA_937898715.1 uncultured Prevotella sp. | reverse complement strand
TTGCTTGACAGGGCTGAGGTGCAGCCTAACTTGCGCGGAGCGAAAGTTAGTGCAAACCGAATGCACTGGCAAGAAAAAAACGTGTTTTTTGCTTGACAGGGCTGAGGTGCAGCCTAACTTGCGCGGAGCGAAAGTTAGTGCAAGGCGAGCGAAGAGCAAAGAAAAAAACTTGTTTTTTGCATTGCTTCCACTCAGTTCTGTGGGCGACGCGTCTCGCGTCGGCATCGCTTGCGGGCATAGAGTCTAATCAGAGTCTACTGGGGGCGACGCGTCCTCGCGTCGGCGTCATCATGCAATGAATATGAATACCCCCAACTTGCTAAGTGATACCGACGCGAGGACGCGTCGCCCCCGGTATTGGCTGAAAAAATTGCTGCTCGCTGACGTTGCCGACACGATACGCGTCACCCACAACACTAATGATTCACCCACTAATAATTCTCCCATAATACCACACACGCGTGCGCGCGCATCACAGCCATTTTTCCTCTTCTACGCCCTCACGCCCTCACTCGCAGATTCTTTCTTTTTGATTATCAAAGTCATTACAACGCGCTGCTGCCTACACTTTTCCTACACTCATCCTACACTTTCGGCCTCACGCCCGCAAATCCCCGTCCTCGTACAAAAGCAATATGCCACCAAGGACTAATCAAAACACTTCCAACCACTAATCAAAACACTTCCGACCACTAATCAAAACACTTCCGACCACTAATCAAAACGCTTCCGACCACTAAGAAAAACGCTTCCAACCACTAATCCGACAATGACGTCGCAATGCAAGGAAAGTGTAGGCAATAGCACAACTATTACACTCATAGTTACACTCATTTCCAAAGCGTTACAACGCACTCTGTGCAAGATAACAATTATTCTTACCCCAAACTTACGGTAACACACGTAGGCACACGCCTACACGAGGGGGAGAAGAAAAAGTGAACAAACTGTACACACTTTTTGCCCAACTCCTATACTTGCCGTACCTTTGCACTATCCAACGTACTTTCGCTCCTTGCGCTACCCCGCCGAAGATTGAAACACATTGATTTTGAGATTCTTAAGTTTTTTACTACTTTTGCAACTCATCTCAAGTTTTCCCTCCAGAGGAGAAATATTAAACCAACGAATCATTACAGAAACCGATTCTACCCAATGAATTTTAAAAAGATAAACCTCGTACAGACTGAAGACGGACACAACTACTTGTGGCCCTACGTCCTCGTCACCACACTATTCTTCCTGTGGGGATTTGCCCACAGCATTCTCGACGTGCTCAACAAGCACTTCCAGGACACTCTCGGTGTGAGTAAGACGCAGTCGGCGCTTGTACAAGCCGTGGTCTATGGAGGTTACTTCCTCATGGCTCTGCCCGCTGGCCAGATTATTCGTCGTCTGGGCTATCGCGGAGGAGTGCTCACAGGACTCTTGCTCTACGGCATTGGCTCCCTACTGTTTATCCCTGGTGGGCAGATCAATTCGTTTCCTTTCTTCCTATTTTCGCTCTTTGTCATCGGCTGTGGCCTCACCTGTCTGGAGACGGCTGCCAATCCCTACGTCACCGTACTGGGCAATCGGCGCGATGCAGAGCGACGCATCAACCTATCGCAGTCGTTCAACGGATTGGGATGGATTGTCGGTCCCATCGTGGGCGGACATTTCTTGTTTGCTTCGCAAAGTGGCAAGTCCAACATCTCCGTGCCCTATGCCATCATCGGCATATTGGTGATCTGTGTGGCAGCGATCTTTACACGAGTCAAACTGCCCGAGGTGGACGATTCGAAGGAGGAAGACTCCGTATGCCACACAAGCGAAAAGGCTTCAAGTCTGTGGTCGCACCGCAACTTCGTAGTGGGCATGATTGCGCTGTTTCTCTACGTGGCAGCACAGACGGGCATCAATAGTTTCTTTATCAACTACGTCACCGAATTCTCCCACATGGATCGCGCCGCCGCTGCCAACCTCTTGGGCTACGGAGCCATGGCGCTCTTCATGCTTGGCAGAATGGGCGGTAGCTGGATCATGTCGGCGGTACGTGCCGAGAGCGTACTGCTCTACTGCGCCATCGGAGCAACTGCAGCCATGGCCACTCTGCTCACGGGCACGGGCGGTCTGGGCATAGCAGCCTTCATGCTGTGCTATCTGTGCGAGAGCATCATGTTTCCCACCATCTTCGCCTTGGCGCTGCGCGGTGTGGGGGCACACACCAAGCAAGCCTCGTCTTATCTGATCATGTGCATCGTAGGCGGTGCCGTAGCACCCGTGCTGATGGGACTTATTGCCGATTATTGCAGCATGGCATTGGCTTTCGCCATCCCCCTCATATGCTTCGTGGGCATTGCGCTCTATGCCATGATGCTCCTAAAACCCTCTGCTCATGCTGAGTGATGAAATCAAGAAGCTCATAGAGCAGCAGTTTGGCTTTGCCTTCACGCCAGGACAAGAACGAGCTGCCACGCTCCTCTCCCACTTCGTCTGTACACCCAAGGCCGATGCGGCCTGCATTCTGCGAGGCTATGCCGGTACGGGCAAGACATCGCTCGTGGGTGCATTGGTCAAGGTGATGCGGTTGCTCAAGCGCGAAGTAGTGCTCCTTGCGCCTACGGGACGTGCCGCCAAGGTGTTTTCACGCCATGCGGGCGAGGCGGCATTCACAATCCATCGCGTGATCTATCGCCAACAGACGTTTCAGGGCGAGGGTACACGCTTCTCATTAGGCTTCAACAAGTTGCGCCATGCGCTCTTCATCGTCGACGAGGCTTCCATGCTGAGTAGTGGCACAGGCTGTATGGGACAATCGCTCTTTGGCACAGGCGAACTGCTCGACGACCTCATACGCTACGTCTATTCGGGCGAGGGCTGCCGACTGCTCATGGTGGGCGATACGGCTCAGCTTCCACCTGTGGGCGAGGAGGAAAGCCCAGCACTGAGCGACGACGTGCTCCGTGGATACGGTCTACTCGTGGGTAGCGCCGATCTCACGGAGGTGGTGCGCCAGAGTAGCCAGAGCGACGTACTATCTGGCGCCACGCTACTGCGCACGCTGCTCAAGCAGGGCTACGAGGGCATTCCGCCCCTTCACACCGATCGACATGGCGAGGTACGTGCCATGCCTGGCACTGAACTTATAGAGAGCCTCGTAAGCGACTATCAAGAGTTTGGCCCCGACGAGGTGATTGTCGTGACGCGTTCCAACAAGCGAGCCAACATTTACAACGGCGGTATTCGTTCGCGCATATTCGACCGTGAGGACCAACTCACCCGTGGCGACTTGATCATGGCGGTGAAGAACAACTACTTCTGGACTTCACAACTTGCCAAGACGCTCTCAAAGGACGCCCCTCCCCTTCCGCTCAACTTCATTGCCAACGGCGATACGGCGGAGGTGGTACGCGTGCGCAATGTGCACGAGCAGTATGGCTTCCGCTTTGCCGATGCCACACTGCGTTTCCCCGACTATAGCGACTTTGAGATGGACTGCCGATTGCTGCTCTCCACGCTCGAGAGCGAATCGCCCTCGCTCACACAGGATGAGAGCACGCAGCTCTACGAGCGCATACTTGCCGACTATCAGCACATCCCCTCCAAGCGCGAACGGCTCAAAGCGCTCCGACAGGACCCTTATTATAATGCGTTGCAGATAAAGTATGCATACGCCGTGACTTGCCACAAGGCGCAGGGCGGACAGTGGGCTCGCGTCTACGTGGACCAGGGCTTCGTGCCAGCCGACGAAGCGGGCGCTCCTTACCTCCGCTGGCTCTACACCGCATTCACCCGCACCACCGAACGCGTTTACTTGGTCAATTGGCGGACCGATTTATTTTAAGTAATAAGTAACAAGTAATAAGTAATACATTCTTGCTAATATCAAGCAATAACTTGCTATTATCAAGTAATAAGTAACAAGTAATAAGTAATACATGCTTGCGATTATCAAGTAATAAGTATATTATTTAAGTATTAAGTATAACATGCTTGCTCATTTTCAGCCAGTCTTCTCAGAGTCTACTGGGGGCGACGCGTCCCCGCGTCGGCATCAAAATACGAAAAAAAACAGTGCCCCACAGGGCTAACACAATATCATCTACAAGAATTCTTAACCTTTACCCCAACCCGGCACCGCCTCTTGCGATGCCACACCTATGCCTTTATATATATGAGAAAAAAACTCCTTCCCCTCTTGCTGCTCCTGGCCTTGCCCGCAGCAGCACAGACCGTAAGTACAGCCGATGCAAAGGCTAAAGCCGTGGCTTTTCTCAATAAGAAGAGACCTACGACCGGCGTGAAACGCACCCCCGTAAGCAGCCGAGAACTTACACTGGCGTATCAAGCCGCGGCAGACAACGAAAACTATTTCTACGTGTTCAACCGCGAGGGCGGACACGGATTCATCATCGTCGGCGGCGACCTCCAAGCTCGCGAGATTCTGGGTTACTCCGACGAGGGAACTTTCCGCACCGACCTTCTGCCCGAGAACCTGAAGTGGTGGCTCTCGCAGTATCAGAGTCAGATAGCACATGCCATCCGCAAGGCAAGCACAGGCGAGGCATCTGCCACGGCTCAATCCGCTCGCCTACGAAAAGAGGCTGCTGCCGCAGCCTCAGCACGAGTCTCCATTCCGCGTCTGCTCTCCGTCAATTGGGGACAGGATGAGCCTTACAATCTGGCCATCACGGGTGGACAGAACAATTACAAGACGGGCTGCGTAGCCACAGCTGGTGCACAAGTGATGACACGTTGGAAGTATCCGGCCCAAGGCAACGACCATGCCTTCGCCGCCATGACGCTCAGTGACAACACCACGGAGGCACGAGCCACCAACACGTCTATGCTGATCGACTGGGAGAGCATGAAGGATTCGTACGCTTACTTCTCTTACGACTATTCCAAGGATGAGAATAAAGCCGTGGCGGACCTAATGTACAACCTCGGACGTGCTTCCGACATGGAATATAGCACCTCTGCTTCGGGCACCACAGCTCGTGCGCTCGGCGCAGCACTCATCAAGGATTTCAACTACGATGCTGCACTCAGCGTGGAAGACCGATTCCGATACTCCGACGAAGCATGGGAACAATTGGTCTACAACGAACTATCCGAAGGTCGACCCGTGATCTATTCTGGCACGGCCCCCAAACAGGGTGGTCACTGCTTCGTGTGCGAAGGCTACGATGCCACCAACAACGAGTACTACATCAACTGGGGATGGCGTGGCTACTGCAACGGATATTTTGCACTGACAGGTACAAATGCGCTCAACGATAGGAAGACGGGAGTAGAAGGTGATGGCTTCACCGATAACCAGTCAATCCTCCGCGGTCTGAAGCCCAACGAGGGGGGCAAGTTCCGTAAGGCGCTGTCTATGGAGAAGCCCGCTCTTAAAGAAGCCCCTTCTTACTATGACTACTACTTCAGTTGTACACTGACCGACCTTAGCTTCGACCCTAACGAAGAGACTCCCGTATCCCTTGCATTTACAAATACACAGACAGGCGAAAAGGTCTACCTCAATTCTAACTACACCACGGCCTCAAACCCTAAGGGATATTATATGCCCTCCATTCCCTTCAAGGTGCCCTCTGCTTGCGTAGCCGGACAGACTTACACAGTAGGATTGGCTTATAATGATGAAAACGGCATCATGCGCGAGGCTTACAAAGATCCCGCCCAAGCATTGCCAGAGTTCACCGTAGCTACGCCCACCACGCAACTTTACCTTGTGGGCAACCCTTCGTTTAAGGATAATGGTGCTTTCGTCTCGACCGACGATTTCGAACTCACGCTCAACGTGAAGAATAATTCGGATGCCGACATCACCAAGGCGCTCTACATCTCCATCTATTCTAAGGCTGGATACGTCTCAGCCTCTTGCACCACAGAGGCACAACTCTTCCCCGCTGGCGAAGTGACCACAATTAAGCTCAATGCTTCCGACTTCAACGGAATCTCTAAGCTCAACGAGGGAGACACTTACACGCTCGACGTGAAAGACGACGACACTTACAAGGACATTTTCTCGAAGAATAAGTTTACCTTCCAAGTGGTGCCTACCACGCAAGTGGCGCTCAACATCACCTCTGCCGAATGGGCCACGCTTTGTCTGCCTTTCTCTGCCTCCCTACCTGCCGATATGAAGGCTTACACCGTGAGCGGACATGAGGGTACGGATCTGCTACTCACTCCCGTGACGGACGGAATACTGCGCATAAACACGCCCTATCTGGTTAATGGTCCGCAAGGTACTTACAACTTCTCTGGCCCGCAGAGCACCAGTGGAAGCTACAGCAATGGCATGCTCGTAGGCTCTACATCAGAAAGTTTCACCGCACCCAAGCATAGCTACATCCTGGCCAACTACAATGGTTCGTTAGGCTTCTACCGCATCGCTGCCGAGAAGGCTTGCCGTCGCTATTCTGCCTATCTCGAAGTTCCTGCCGTACTCAACCTCACCTCGTTCCGATTCGTCGATGCCACCACAACGGGTATCCAATCGCTGCCTATCAAGGGCCTTACCGACGAAGAAACCTACGACCTCAGCGGCCGCCGCACCAGCGCGAATGCGAAAGGCCTTCTCATCATCAACGGACAAAAAACTTTGAAACAGTAACTCACCCTCATTATGAATAAGCTAACTTATACTGCTCCACAAGCAGCCCCTATCCGCCTCGAGCCCAGCACCATCCTCGCCACCAGCAAGGAGCCCGAGATTAAGCAAGGCACAGAGATTCCCGAAGGCGACCTCTCCGACGTAGACAATCTATAGGTAGTTGAAGAGTTGAGAAGTTGAAGAGTTGAGAAAATAGTATATTGACTACACATCGTCTCAATTTCAAAACTATCCTCTTAACTCTTCAACTCTTCAACTCTTCAACTTCTTGACTATCCTCTAAACATATAAACTCAAAAACTAAAAATGTACGCTATTATCATCAACGCTATCGCCGTGATCGTGGGCAGTGCCATCGGGGCTCTGTTCAAACGCGGCATTAAGGAAAAATACATCACCGTGCTCAACACGGCTATGGGACTTTGCGCCATTGCGCTCGGTCTGAACGTAGCTATCGAGAGCATGCAGAAGACCCACTACCCTGCCCTGTTTATCTTCTGCCTCTCCATCGGCGGACTGGTGGGCACACTCCTCAAGATGGACCAGCGCATGGAGCGCGCCACTCGCCGTATCTCGACGACGAATCTCTCTGAGGGCATCACCACGGGCATTCTGCTCTGCTGTGTAGGTACGCTCGCCATGATGGGCCCCGTCATGAGTGCTCTCTACGGCGACAATACTTACCTTATGACAGCCGCCACGCTCAACCTCGTGACAATGATCGTGGTAGCTTCATCCTATGGTTTCTGGGTGATGGTCACCTCTGTGGCGGTATTCCTATGGATGTCGGCCATCTATGGCATTGCGCTTCTATCCCGCTCATTTATCTCCGAAGAGCTCATTGCCGAAGTTTCGCTCGTGGGTGGCATTCTCATCACGGCATCGGGCCTTGGCGTGCTCCATATCAAGGACTGCAAGACGATCAACCTCCTTCCCGCCTTGCTCGTGCCGATGGCGTTTTTTGCTCTAAAAGCGATTTTCTCCTTTTAAGAGGTAGACACGTGTATTTATACTGAAACGATTTAGGGGTGGTAATCAATACGACTGATGCGATATTGATTACCACCCCTTATTTCCTATTCTATATTTTTTATGTTGTCTTACCCGTTGGCGGAATTCTTGGTTAACCCGTCAACCAATTCCGCCAACGTGTTTTGTCTTATAAATTGCTCTCCACCAGACGCGAGGCATCTCCCCAATTGCTAATGGAGTAAGCAGAAAGATTGCCACGAGAGACACGCAGCGTGATATGATTGGACACAGAGAAGAGGATGTGATCGGCGTAAGGAGGATTCTCGCTCTCACATTCCACATCACACCCCACATCGCCCCCCACACCGTAAAAGGCATTCTTTCCCACACGTTTCACCGACGAGGGTATGCACAGTCTGCGCAAGGCTTCACAACCATAGAAAGCACTTTCACCGATAGAAATCAAGCCCTCTGGCAGGTTAATGCGTTCCAATGCCGCGCAGCCGCTAAATGCGCCCTTACGTATATCTCTTACGTTGTCGGGCAAGAGGATTTCTTTAAGCTTGCGACAATTCGAAAACATCCAATAGTTCACCACATTGTTGACCATATAGCAAGCGCCATCTCGCTTCAGATATTGATCACCATCTGCCACCAATGTAGCTTCGCTCAGATCGAGCCGAGAAAGCTTACCGTCAGTAGGATTTCCTTTGACATCGCTTCCTGCCATATCGCGAAGCAGCATCACATCGCTACTTCCTACAACGCCAGTGAGCTTCAGATTCGTAATCTTGTATTTCTTACGTTCGCCTATCAATTGATGCAACTTGCCTGGCGCGTCGAGATGTAACTCTATCTGTCCCACTGCTGGGCTGGGATTGTCTGCATCAGAGGCAGCCATCATGCGGTTGGAGGTCTGTACCTGAAGAAAGTTTCCAGTCTGTTGCTCCACCCTGCTTGCGGCTTGCACTTCAGCAAATGTCGTACTTCCAACAAAGAGCGCAATAATGCTGCACATAAGGTTTGCCTTATGCGATACGTGGGTGAGCAAGGATCCGTTGTATAGTTTCTTCATTTGGAGGTATAACAGGACAAGTGTATTCGTCAGCAAATATACAGACTTTTTGCTGATTAGCAAACTTTATTACTATAAAAGACTTGTTATGTACAAGAAATGTCGTCGCAAGGTAGCACCTTGATTGCGACGACATTATTCTTATACCATTATAAATCGGAGCGGATATGAGCATGGGCTACAAGTACCGCCCCCGTGCCGCATTAGTCAATGCGGTGCACCATTTCACGGAATATATCAGCCATGAGGGGCTGAACGGCATTGGCTGCACGCTGCACTTCTTCGTGGCTTACTTCTACAATCTTGCCCTCTACACCAAGGTCGGTGATGATGCTGATGCCAAACGTGCGGATGCCGCAGTGGTGAGCTACGATCACCTCGGGGACGGTCGACATTCCTACTGCATCGGCGCCCCAAATGTGGTACATACGATACTCTGCGGGGGTTTCGAAAGTAGGGCCTTGAGTGGCAAGATATACGCCCTCTACGGTGTGGATACCCTTTTCCTTAGCAATGCTTCGTGCCATATCAAGCAGCTCATGGTCGTAAGCCTCGTGCATATCCGGGAAACGAGGACCTGTGGGGAAGTTGGGGCCATGGAGCGGATGTTCGGGCATGAAGTTGATGTGGTCAGTGATGAGCATGAGGTCGCCAATCTTGAAGTTGGGATTCATACCACCCGAAGCATTGCTCACAAAGAGGGTCTTGATGCCAAGTTCGTACATCACGCGGATGGGGAACGTCACTTGCTTCATGTTGTAACCCTCATAGTAGTGGAAGCGTCCCTGGAGCGCCATGACGTCTTTATCGCCCAAACGACCAAAGATGAGTTTTCCACTATGACCCTCCACCGTGCTTACGGGGAAGTTGGGGATATCCTTATAAGAAAATTCGTCTTCTATCTCGATTTCCTCAGCAAGGTGTCCCAGACCGGTGCCCAGGATAATAGCGGTGCGAGGACGCATCTGCGTGTGTTCTTTAATCCACGCTGCGGTTTCTTTGATTTGCTCTAACATATTGTAAGATGGATTGATTAAATGATATTTCTTCTTCGTTGGCCGGCTCTACGCTTACCGTGATAGGCTGCACGAGGAGGCGATCTTTTAAGTCTGGAGGAAGCAGATGGGCAATGGTGCGCAGGCGCTCTTCATCCTTTTGCGTGGTGACAGCCCAAGTACAATCTCCTTCTTGCCACTCCTTTGCTATGCGCTGGGCATCGGTGGGAGTGAAGTTGTGATGGTCACGAAATTCTATCGTTCGCACATACACACCTTGTCTCTCCAATTCTGCCTTTAAAGGACTTGGATCGGCTATTCCAGCAATGAGAAGCACACCACCTGTAGAGCCTTGGATCGATGTCTTTTTTCGTGACGAAATATCGACAGGCTTTACATGTTCTCCCTTTGCCCAAGCTGGCAGCAATGGGCCGTAAGAGATCTGGCTATAATACAGCCTTTGCGATGGAAGAACTTCTAACGTAGGGTGCTCATCAGCCTCACACTTCGTGACCACCACAATCTGTGCTCGCTGAGCCGCCGAGGGAGCTTCGCGAAGTCGCCCCCAAGGGAGGAGATGGTCGTGAGTATAGAGTCGGTGTGAGTCGGTAAGGAGAATATTAAGCCCCGCACGAATATAGCGGTGCTGATAGGCATCGTCGAGCACTACAACGTCGGTATCGGGCACATCGCGCAAGAGCCTTTCCACTCCTACTACGCGCTTTTCGCACACCGCTACCCGAGCGAAAGGGCAATTCTGCATCACCTGATAAGGTTCGTCGCCCAGCTCGGCAGCCGTAGTACGGGGCGTACCTATCACATAGCCTTTCGTCTGCCGACCATACCCTCTGGAGAGCATAGCCACATGGTAACCCTGCTCATGAAGCAGACGAAGGATATATTCCACATGAGGCGTCTTGCCCGTGCCTCCCACAGCGAGATTGCCCACACAGATGAGAGGCAGGTCGAACGACTGAGATCTCAGCCATCCCACGTGGAACATCCAACCTCGCACCGCTACCACCACTCCCCATATCCAAGAGAGCGGAGCGAGCACAAGAGTTGACGCAAAGGTTTTGCAGGTCATGAGCGGTGCTTACTTCAGATTGATCATATAGAACGGACGTGCCTGCAGGCTGCTTCTACCGTCGAGGCCACGAAGCGTGCTGACAAACTGAATCGGAGCATAGTATTCACCCAATGCTGCACGCATCTTCTCTTCCATATAGTCGCGTTTCACAGTGGAAGCAAGCAAATTGTCCATCCACGAAGCCTTGTCGGGGAATGAAGCCACGCTATAAGTCTTCACTTTGGCACGCTGAGCAGCTATAGCGATAGCATCGTCGAGCGAACCGAGTTTATCCACAAGTTTGATACCAAGAGCTTGATTGCCCGTCCATACACGGCCTTGGGCAATCTTATCTACTTGCTCCGTGGTCATATGTCGGCCAGCAGCCACACGCTTCAAGAAAAGTTGATAACCACGATTCACATATCCCTGCATAGCCTCAGCCTCAGCAGCGCTGAAGGGACGGCCCTTTGCCCCAAAGTCGGAAGCTTGATTGGTCTTGACTATGTCGAAATGCAGACCGAGCTTCTCTGTGAGCAGCCCCGTAGCATCGGGTATCATACCAAAGATGCCAATACTTCCCGTGAGCGTAGTCGGTTCGGCCACGATGTAGTCAGCACCACACGAAAGATAGTATCCGCCCGAAGCTGCCATACCGCTCATCGATACGACAACGGGCTTTTTCTGCTTCAACAACTGTACGGCGCGCCACATCTGCTCAGACGCATAGGCACTACCGCCGCCCGAATTGATGCGCAATACGACGGCTTTCACGTCATCATCATTGGCCAATCGATCGAGATCTTCCACAACTTTCGAACCTACTATTTGTGATGTATTGCCCAATGCAGAGGTAGCAGCGGCTTGGTCTACGATATCGCCTTCAGCATAGTAGACAGCTATTTGTCCATCGCCACTCTCTTGCTCATAAAGTTTTGCCAATTCCGCAGGTTCCACAAAGTTTACCTTCTCCTGGCCACTGAGGCGACGAAGGACATCGCGCACACCATCGGCATAAGACAGCGTGTCGGCCAAGTGGTTCTGCACGTAGCTCTTTTGATCAGCGAGCATAGAGTAATTGTCGGCTATATGGTTGAGTTGTTCCACACTGATGCGGCGCGACTGAGCCACCTCCTTACACACATTGTTCCAGATATCGCCAATATAAGCCTTCACCTGCAAACGATTGGGTTCACTCATCTGCGTAAGAATGAAAGGCTCCACAGCACTCTTAAAGGTGCCTACCTTGAACACCTGCATCTTCACGCCCACCTTTTTCAGCAGATCTGTAAAGAATATGGGTTGCGCAGCAATGCCGTGCCAATCGATCATTCCATCGGGATTGGCTATCACCTTGTCGGCTACAGAAGCCAAGTAATACGTGCCCTGCGTGTACATGTCAGCATAAGCCACGATAAACTTGCCACTCTTTTTAAAGTCGACAAGTTGACGGCGGAGTTCTTGCAGTGTGGCATAATCCGTCGAGAGCACACCACCCTCTAAATAGATACCTCGGATGGCAGGATTTGTTTTGGCTTCTTTAATGGCCAAGAGAAGGTCGTCGAGCCCCTGTTCCTTCACATTGTCGTTGCCAAGGATGGAGGCAAAAGGATTGTCGGCGGCACGCTCTTTCACCATTCCACTAAGCGAGATGCGCAGCACACTACCATCCTGCACCGTGGGCTTTCCGCTATCGGCCAATGCGATAGAAAACACCATAAGCAGGCTCAGGAGCGAAGCGAAGAGACCTGTCGCAAGAATGCCCACCACGGTGGCAAGCACGTACTTCAAGAATTGTTTCATAAGTTATAAGGTTTAAATGAGAGAATAGCAGTTTACATACTTACCTTGATATATCATTCAAAGAGCACATTATATACTATCATTTCTTACTCATCTTATTAATCTAAATTGCTTCATATCGTCCACAAGGAGCAACTACCATTCGATATCCACCTCTACAGGGCAATGGTCTGAACCCATCACCTCGTTGTGAATCGTAGCAGACTGGAGCTGCGGTTGCAAACGATCAGACACGAGGAAATAGTCAATACGCCATCCCGCATTCTTCTCGCGAGCATGGAAGCGGTACGACCACCACGAGTAAGCCCCCTCAAGCGAGGGATTGAAGAAGCGGAAGGTATCAGTGAATCCTGCTTGCAATAGTTCGGTAAACTTAGCCCGCTCCTCGTCTGTAAAACCAGCATTCTTCCTATTGGTCTTAGGATTCTTAAGGTCTATTTCCTCATGAGCCACGTTCATATCACCACATACGATGACAGGCTTCTTCTGATCCAACTCCTGCAGATATCGGCGAAAAGCATCGTCCCAAGTCATACGGTAATCGAGTCGACGCAGTCCATCCTGCGAATTGGGCGTATAGACGGTCACAAGATAGAAATTCTCCATCTCGAGCGTGATGACACGTCCTTCATGATCGTGCTCATCAATGCCGAAGCCATAGGTCACACTAAGTGGCTCATGCCGCGTAAACACAGCCGTACCTGAATAGCCTTTCTTCTCGGCAGAGTTCCAATAAGAACGATACCCTTCAAACTCTATGTCGAGCTGATGCGGTTGCATCTTCGTTTCCTGTAAACAAAAGAAATCTGCATCAAGCTTTGCAAAGCTTTCACGAAATCCTTTGCCGTCGCAGGCCCGCAAGCCATTGACATTCCACGATATAAATTTCATCTTTATCTTCCTTTTCTACAAGAGCAACATGCTCTTCCTGTGCGAAGATAACAACAATTCTCCATACTTCAGCACTACTCTCAGATTTTTATTTTGCAAAACTACCAACAACCCGCCAACGAGTCGCCACTCCCCCACTCCTCACAACCGCATACCAACTATGGCAGAACAAATACTTTTGAAAATATTTTTGCAAAAAAGAAGGAAAAAGTTTGGATGGTATAACAAAAACTTGTACTTTTGCACCCGTATTTACGAGAGGGCATCTCTGAGATACACCCGATTGGGGTATGGTGTAATGGTAACACTGCAGATTCTGGTCCTGCCTTTCCTGGTTCGAGTCCGGGTACCCCAACAAATTTATTCCCCGCTATATTGGTAATATAGCACAATGTGATTGGGGTATGGTGTAATGGTAACACTGCAGATTCTGGTCCTGCCTTTCCTGGTTCGAGTCCGGGTACCCCAACAAGCGAAGCGAGCAATCGATTACTCATCGATTGCTCGCTTTGTATTCATGCAATTTTGCTTTTCATGGCTCGTTTTCTTGCATCGTAACTTGTGCCAAGACGCTCATCACGCCCTTTGTACAGGTTTCAGTCATGGTGGAACACTCTTAACACGTTGACATTAATAGTGCAGAACATACCGATGCACGCAATGAAAAAAGCTTACAGACGTTTTCAGGAAAAGAGTGAAGTTAGGACTGAATTCCATACGTAGAATTCAGCCCTATACATGATTGAGATTCACATCCTCGCAATAATAAGACTTCAGTCAATCATTGTCAGCCTACTCTTCGATAGCAAGGAAGAAAGATTCGTCATTTTACAACAGCTATTTTATTTCAGATAGAAGATGTACGGCTTGTTGTAATTTCTGTTCACACAAACTGTCGCCTTGCGCTCCGAAAGGTTGTAGACCACAGACCACTGCGTATGGCTTGTCACATCCGTAGGGTTCTCAGCCTGGCTCACGTCATCGAGCAGATTCATTGCTCGGTTCTCTGTGAGACAATCATTGTTTTGTGTGAGCACAAAGTCCATTATATCATAACGAGTTTTTCCGTGTTGCGACTTTACGGATCCCTTTGCCGAACATTCCATTGAGGGAGAGAGATAGAAATTGCTCACGCAATGCTTGTCGGTCATCACTTCGAGTGTGTTCGGTTTCACGTCAGGATACTCGAAGCCTTCAATCTTTCCGCTACCATCGTATATCTCGTCATCGATAAAGCGCGCATCTTGGTGCTCTTCATCCCATACATATTCGATCACGGCATGCTTGCCCGTGGCATCAGCCATAAAGAAGTGAAAGTTTCCGTTGCCATCAGGTACATGCAGGTCAAACTGTTTCGCCATCGTTATCGCCTCGTCCACAGAATGTGCGTTGTCGAGCAGATAGCGCATAAGCACCGTTGTAGTAAGTTTGTTCCGAGCATTATCCTGTTGCGTAGGTTTACCATCAAGATGGAGCACGCTGATGGCAAGCCCTGCCTCGTTCATGCCGTCCATCAGTAGATACGGAAATCCCATGACATAGGAAAGATCCTGCTTTTTTCTCTCATTGAAATCTTTCACGTCGTCACTGAAGCAATGATACAGATCCTGGCGATAGCCTATCCAGTAGCCGTCTACAAGCGAGATAGACTTGAGTTTGCCCACAGGAGCTGTGCGTACAAGGGCAGCGGCTATGGGTTCGTTGCCATGGGAATAGTCGAAGTTACGTCCCATGATGCGCGATCCGTCGGGCGTTTTAGCAGCAAAAGCGCTACATCCGGCATCATAATTGAGGCTTGCGCCCGACTGTGGTGTTGATGCATCACATAGATAGGTCAGAACGAAATCTACAAGCCCAGCATTTGTTGTTATGTTGGCCTCCGTCAAGAGGTTGAGCTTATAGTCGGCAGTATAGTCGAGATAGAAGAATCGTCCGTCGTCTATATCCTGTATGGAGTGAAGCATCTTTAATTTTTCCTGGTCGCTAACGAGCGATGCTGGCACGTTGGTGTATCTATAGCCATCGGTGACATGGACATCATCGCTGCATGCCGTGAGCGATGCCATCCCGATGAAGAGGAAAAAAAGCAAAACAAAACCATTGTTCTTATCCATAAATCAAATTATCGCTTAATATTTATATTCATAAGTACGGTATACTTCTGACGAGTTAAGAAGTTTCCATGTGATATTTAGTTTGTCTATCTTCTTGTCGTGCAGCGTGGAGCGGTTGTTGTTGAGCAGATTTATGAGCGTATTGATGCGGTTGTCTATCATCGTGCGGTCATTGAGCGTCACCACGGGCAAGTCGAAGGCGAGTTTCCAGTATTTTGGGAACTGTCTTTCGAGTGTGGTCTGCACGTCGTTGCTATATGGAGTATACGACATTATCCACTCCTGAACGTAGCGTGGAGGGGGAGCCAACTGGAAGGTCTGCTTACAATTGACGCTCTTGGTATTGTAGTAGGGGTGAGTCTTGAAGAAGCCCACATTGAATCCCAACGTCTGTAGGCGCACATTTGCACTGGTCGTGAAGCTATAAGTGCCATTGGCATTTGGCATCTTCCATATCCAGCTGTGGCTCACGGTGCAGTCGGTGCGCAATATCGGCTTTGCCGTGGTATGCGTCACATACACTCCAAAGTGTGAAGTGGGACGCGTACCTGCCGTGTATTCCCATTTCGGGGCATTCCCATTCTGCGATTGTGTCATCTTCAGGTCTGGAATGTCATACGACCAACTTTTTGAAAACGATACACCACCGCCGATACCCAAGCTCGGGTCTTTTGAAAATGTCAGAGCGCTATTGAGAGACCAGTCGAAACCATGCGTATAAGTAGAGGAACCACTTGTGCTGTTCACGGGTGAGACCTGTTCTATATTTACTGACCTGTTGCTGAACGAATGCTCTGTGGAAAACTGATACATAAACGGTCCATAAGTGCTGTTTTTATGCCACATCTTCTCATCAGTGGGTCCGCAACGCAATTTGCTATTTTCAAGCGTAACGGTTTCCTTCACGAGATAATAATCGGTCATATTCGTCTTGTCGCTGGCATTCCATATATAATATGTGAGTGTTACAGGCTCACTTCTGCCGTCCATTGCCACATTGAAGGTGCGCTTATACTGCTGCGCATCGATTATATCCATCAGGTTTGCCTTGTCTATGTTGCTTTCCGCAGTAAGCATATTGCGCCCCTGTGTCATAAGTTGCTCTCTGTTGGCAATATATTCGGGCTGCAAGTTCAACCATGCCACGAGAGCCTCGGCATGCTGACCGTAAACGTAGTCGGTGGGCATTTCCGGAGCTGCATCTGTGTTTACTGCTGATGAGAGGATCTCGCCGGTATTCTCGTCAAACTCCTCTATGAGGGTCTCGCCGGCTGTAACGTCGTCAAGATCGGAAACCACGTAAATGTCGGAACCTCGCAGTGCTATGGCATCGCATATTACTCCGTCAGTATCTGCCTCGTCGACAAACGGCGGCAACGGTGCACCATTGCTGTCGCTTTTCACACCTACAAATCGAGAACAAAACGAGTTTGCTAACGGCGGATAAATCATAACAAGATCCCCTTGTTCCGCCATCTCCTGATAGACGTTCTTTATGTGTTTCATCCATGACGTGATGCCGTCTTTCGTGGGCTCGACATACACAATGTTACCCCCACGGAGATACAAGTTTATAATCTTCCTCATATCAGCGTCATCAAGCACACGAGCACGTGCGTCTGTAAACACCACGGTCGTCACAGCATCGTCAAGCAATGATGTCTTGTTGGACACTCGCCTCAGCAGAGCTTCAGCACATCGAGGATAGCTGTCGTTGAATACATACGTAGGCAAAGCGGTGAAGAGTTGGGGTGTGTCAGCGGTGACGAGATCCGTTTCTTCTGTTTCCATCACGGGCGTCTTAGGCTCATCGTCATTACTACATGACGCAAGCGTCAATGCAACGGAAATACACAGCAACACCTTAGCTATGCTTGCAACTGGAATCAATCTCTTGAATAAATGAATGTTTCTCATACCAATTGTTTTTATCATTACGGCAGTGATTATATGCCAATGCTATTTGTTTCGGGAGCAAAATTATCGGATATGAGAAATCGTCACAAACTGCAGCACCCTCAAATATGGTCAAAATGCCTTCTACTGACGTTTTTTCTTCCTTAAAAACAGGCAAGAAGGCTTTTTTTTATACATTTGCAAAGACAAAAAAGAAGGACTTACGATGAAAGAAACAGACAATAAATACAGTCATCCTTGGAAATCCTTTTGCGGATTCCTCAAGCAGCACATTCCCGAGGAAAAGGCATTTCTCGACTGCCGACGGCAAAGTCTGGCAGCATGGTTCGTATTGTTGATAACATTAGGAGCGCTGGCCGACTTGCTTGAACTTTCAGGATCATTCAGCATTTTTTATAAATACACTAATAGTATAATGCTCGTGCTGATATGGACTTCTACTGCTTGCTACTTGCTGAAGAAGATAAGCATCCTACACACGGCGACTCTTCTCTCGCTGATTACACAGCTGTTCTTATCTATCGACACCATATATTGTGCACTGACTCCGTCCGTGCCACATACTGATATGGTGATTCTTGTCAACATGCTCATTCTTACGGCAAATATCATGTTTTCGATAGCAACTTACCAGACGATAACGACCATGGTAAACGTGGTACTTTCTGTCACAATCTTCTTTGTTTGCATGATTCTTACAAACAACAAAGATTCTCTGCAATATGTTGCAATGATGACTCTGATATTCATCTATATCGGTATTCTCGGACTACACATAACACGAAACTCTAAGCACTTACAGGAGGAAAACACCACGATAAAGAACGAAGAAGAGGAACTGATGCATCTGTTGCGCCTCAACAAAGAGCAGATGAGACTCTATATCCAACTGGGCAAACGGGAATACAATGAAGACGAGACAAAACTAATTCTTGCACAATTCAACGAGAAAACGCAGAAGTATATTATTGATAACGTGACAAAATACCTTGATGTCGAAGCTTCAACAGAAAAGCGAATAGAGAAGGAGTTTCCTGAACTTACGCCATCGGAACGCGACATTGTAAGAATGATTCTGCATGGACACAAGCTTGGCGCCATCTGCACCATGCTTAACAAGACGGAATCTAATGTAAACACTCAGCGTGCAAATATCCGTCGCAAACTCTGCTTGCAGCCTCAAGACAATCTCTATGATTTCCTAAAGACAAGGATAAAGGAATTTAAGTTTCGGATTTAGTATAAGCGGGCTGAAAGCCCAATGAAATCCATAGCCCAAGGCAACGCCTTGGGTAGAGATAATCAAGAACGATACGCCCTGTAAGGGCAGAAGTAAGGACAATATATTTCTACTTTTGCCCTTACAGGGCGAAACAATACTGCTTACGGGATACCCAGGGCGATGCCCTGGGCTATGAATATCAATGGGCGTTCAGCCCGTCCATTCTAAATCCAAGACTTGATTCCTTACTCGTCAATAGCTTATAGTGAAGTTTTTCTTAGATGAGCGTGCATGTTATCGTACACCGACCGGTGTACGTGCGTACACCGACCGATGCTCGTGCGTACACCGACCGGTGTACGACAACATTGAAGAGCGTCTACGAATTACTTGACTGCCGATGCTGAAATGATTATACGGAAGTTCCTATTTAGGCTTTGGCTTAATTTCTGCATGGCTCACGCTTTCGATTCGTACAAATCCTGAGATGCGAAAATCTAAATCAGGAACTTGAAGTTTTCATCTTGTAGTACAAGCAAAAGTGCAGGATAAGTGTAAGCATTTAGACCTTGTATACATCATGTAACATGCTGATAATCAACGAATCACATCGGACGCATGTAGGAGCGTAGGTTTCCCGAGGTGAAAAACGTTTGATGTGTGCGCGCATGCGCATACGCGAGGAACTCTCTCTATTACTATGAGTCGTGCGAGCCCCATGCGTATCGCTTAGGCTTGACGTGCGAGGCTTAATACCGAGACTCGTCATAAAGATTTGTGTATTTTGACCATTACGCAAAAGTCTTTTCGCCTTTCATTTTGTATTGCGGTTAGATTGCATTATCTTTGCATAAGATAAGCTACGGCTCGGCATAACATCCAAGCAAGCTTGATGTTCTGCTCTCACCTTGCATTATCTTTGCATAAGATAAGCTACGGCTCGGCATAACATCCAAGCAAGCTTGATGTTCTGCTCTCGCCTTGCATTATCTTTGCATAAGATAAGAAAATACGCACCCAAGCATGAAATATATATACACGATCATAGCCATTGTCCTCTCTACCGTGATGACGGCAATGGCACAACCTCAAATTGTCTTCGATCAAACTACGCAGGAGGTGGGCAGCCTCTTGTGGCATGTGCCACAGACTGCTGTGTTTAAAGTAACGAATAAGGGCACAAAAGACTTGATTATACGAAATGTACGTACCGACTGCGGTTGCACCAATGCAGAGTGGACCACTACGCCTATCGGACCAGGCAGCACGGGCTATGTCAAGGCTACTTACGATGCCGAAATGTTGGGCCACTTCAATAAGTCGCTCGCTGTATATACCAACCTCGATGACCAACCTCACTATCTCAGCATGGTGGGCGTAGTGAGTATGGGTAAGAATACTACCGAAACGGCAGAATATCCTTACAAAGTGGGCGACTTCTATCTCAGTACGGACGATGTAGAGTTCGACGACGTCAACAAGGGCGATCGCCCCACCGTGGTGCTATCTGTGCTCAACTCCAGCAAGCGCAGTTTCCGTCCAGAACTGATGCACCTCCCAAGCTACCTTACGGCTCAGGCCGACCCTCAGGTGATTCGTCCCGGACGTGTGGGTAGAATCCTTCTTACGCTCGATAGCCGCGAACTCCACTCTATGGGCCTTACGCAGACGAGCATCTACTTGAGCCGATTCATGGGCGACCGTGTGAGCAAAGACAATGAAATCAACGTTTCGGCCACACTCCTGCCCGACTTCCTCGATACTCCCACGCAACATGCCCTCGCCCCCGTTGCAGTGCTCGACAGCACGCACATCACGCTCGGCCCGATGGGCAAAAAGAAAAAAGTGTCGGGACAGATTATGCTTCGCAATACGGGCAAGACGCCTCTGATCATCAGTGCTCTGCAAGTGTACAACCCAGGTATCGGCGTGAGCCTCGGCAAGCGTAGCATAGCCCCCGGTGAGGCTGAAAAACTGAAGATCACGATCAATGCCAACAATACCTTCTTCAAAGGTCGCCGACGCATCTTGCTCATCACCAACGATCCAGAGCATTCTAAGATCGTGGTCGACGTGACCATTAAGAAGTAGACCGCAGAACTCTCTCCTTGTAGATCGTTCATACTCCTCCCTCCCCATACCTTACTCCAACAACCCCCGATTCTCCCCGCTGCACCTCCCTCCAGCGTGGAGGCGCATGCACTCTAAAATATAAAGATGGATCAATCCTCACTCTCCAATTGGCAGCTTTCTCTGCAACTCATCAAGCAAAATATTCCAGCCAAGCACTACACGGGCTGGTTTGAGCCTTTGGAATTTGTCAGCTTCGTCGACAATGAACTGAGGGTGAGGGTACCGACAAAGTACTTTGCCGAGTACTTTGACAAGAATTATGTGGCATATTTCATGCAGGCCATCCATCGATATTTCGGTACGGGGACGATCAAGCTCACTTACGTGTTCGATCCCGCTCCTGAGGGCAACCCCGTGCCCGAACCCCTGCTCAAGGTAGGACCGCAGCAAGCACCTCAGCCTGAGATTAACCGCTATCGTCCTACGCCGCAGCAACAGCCCGCACAACTTCCGCCACTCGACTCACAACTCAATCGTCGCTATACGTTCGACAACTTCGTAGAGGGCGATAGCAACAAGCTCTCGCGCAGCGTAGGCTTGAGCATTGCCGAAAATCCAGGCAAGAGCACCTTCAATCCATTCTTCCTTTATGGTCCGAGTGGAGTGGGAAAGACCCACTTGGTCAATGCTATCGGTGTACGCATCAAGCAGATTTATCCCGATAAACGTGTACTATTCGTCTCCGCTCACGTGTTTAAGACGCAGTATACCGACTCCGTAATACACAATACGCAGAACGACTTTATCAACTTCTATCAGACCATCGATGTGCTTATTATCGATGATATACAGGAGATTACTACGTCGAAGACGCAGATGGCTTTCTTCCACATATTCAACCATCTGCAGCAAAACAATCGTCAGATCATCATCACATGCGACCGTCCGCCCGTGCTCTTTGAGGGTATAGAGGAACGCATGCTTACTCGATTCAAGTGGGGCATGGTGGTAGAGATGGAGAAGCCCGATACGAAGCTCCGCCGTGACATATTGATCTCAAAGATACGTCGTGATGGACTCACAGAAGTGATTCCAACCGATGTGGTGCAGTATATTGCTCAGAATGTGGAGAGCAGCGTGCGTGAGCTTGAGGGCATCATCAATTCTATCATGGCCTACTCCGTGGTAGACAATTGCGAGATAGACCTTCAGCTGGCTCAGCGAGTAGTGGCTCGCGCTGTCAATCTGGAGAAGAAAGAACTTTCGACCGACGATATTGCAGCAGCCGTATGTCAGCACTATGGCGTAAAGCAAAAGGACCTTGCCACGAAGAGCCGTAAGCAGGTGATGGTGCAAGCACGTCAGCTCGCTATGTATCTCATCCATAAATATACCGAGACTACGTATAGCCAGATAGGCCGCATCTTTGGCAAGCGCGACCACAGCACCGTGCTCTATGCCTGCAACCAAGTGGCACGTCGCATCAGTGTGGACAAGACTTACCGCCGGGAAGTGGAAGAGCTTGAGGGAGTACTGAAGTAAACTTACTTGCTCATTTCAAGTAATAAGTATTACATTCTTGCTCATTTCAAGTATTAAGTATAAAGTATTAAGTATTACTTTACTTGATATGAGCCAGAATGTAATACTTAATACTTTATACTTAATACTTTTTCCCCCAAAAAAAGATGTAGTACTTAATGCTTTTTACAGGATGCTACCCAGCATCCTGTAAACGTTATTGCCCCGTTGAGCAACAGCAGTTCGTAGCCAAAGTTATATCCCCACCAGATAGGGGCAAAATGGTCGAGCATTCCACACACCACGGGCGAAGCGATGCAGATGAAGGGGATTGCGCGGTCGTGAACAAAGCGCTTCGTAAACAATCCAAAAGCATAGAGTCCGAGCAGAGGACCATAAGTATAGCTTGCCATAACGTAAATGGCATTCAGCACATTATCATTACCCACCACCTTGAAAAGCACAATGCATAGTGCAGTAACAGCAGCCACACCGACGTGCACCCATCGGCGCGTGCGAAGCGAATGGACATTCTGTTCATGCTCCTCGTTCATCCCAAGCAGATCAATACAGATCGTTGTGGTCAGAGCCGTCATGGCAGAATCGGCACTTGAGAAGGCAGCCGCCACAATGCCTATGGTGAAAGGTACAACCACCCATGCGCCCAATGCTCCCGTACTTACGAGCCACGGTAGCAGTGCGTCGCCCGTACTCGGTGGGGTGAGACCTTGCCAAGCACAGAGCGTATAAAGCAATATGCCGAGTGCTAAGAATAGCGCGTTGACGGGAAGGAAGGCAAGACCATAGAGGCACATATCCTTCTGTGCATCGCGGAGGTTGCGACAAGTGAGGTTCTTCTGCATCATGTCTTGATCGAGTCCCGTCATGACGATGACGATGAATATGCCACTAAGGAATTGTCGCCAGAAGGCTTGTTTGCTCTGCGCATCCCACTCCCATATGCGACACATTGGGCTCTCCGTGATGACGTGCCACGTGCCGAGAACGTCGAGGTGCATGCGTTGGGCAGCGGCTATGAGTATGCCTATGGCTGCCAGGACGAGGCAGCACGTCTGCAGTACGTCTGTGCGCACCACAGCCTGTATGCCGCTACGGCGCGTGTAGAGCCAGATGAGAAGGAGCACCGACAGTGTGGTGCAGATGAACGGGAGTGTACCATCTCCCCACAGCTGTTTTACTACGAATTGACTAATAACCAAGCATACAAGGTAAAGGCGCGCTGCAGCCCCCGTGAGTTTGCTCAACACGAAGAAGAGGGCTCCCGTGCGATGAGAAGCCTGCCCCATCCGCGAGCCTAAGTAGGCATAGATACTCGTTAGGCGTAGTTTATAATAGAGCGGAAGCAAGACGAAGGCCACTACTACGTAGCCCACAATGAATCCCATACACATCTGCAGATAGGTCATGCCCGTGGCTTTGGCCCATCCCGGCACAGAGATAAACGTTACGCCCGATATGCTGGCTCCTATCATACCGATGGCTACCATCCACCACGGTGACTGACGTCCGGCACGGAAGAAGGCGTCGTTGCCTCGCCCCCCCTTGCGCATGGAGCGACGTGATATGTAGAGCAGAAGGAAGAAATAAGCTATGAGGGTGATAATCATTATTAAAGTAATAAGTAATAAGTTCAGTATTATTCAGCCGATACTGGAGGCGACGCGTCCCCGCGTCGGCGCTATTGCCGGGAAACAAGTGAAAGTTACAATGTATGTAGAGACTCTCTATACTACCTTTATATATAAGTAACGATAGAGGAGAACGAATAGCCAAAATCTTGGTTTCGTTCTCCTCTATCAGTTGTGATGTATCTTTAGATGGCTACGAGGGCAGCCGACTGCATGATGTCTATAAAATTGTCTATGAAGTCGCCCTCAGATAGGAGGCTCCCCATAGCGCCTAAGGTAAGCCCCATGAAGATGAATCCTATTACCAAGAGCACCCATCCGCCTATGCCGGCAATGATGGATCCGATGATCCAATTGTATGCGCTCTTCGACTGACGAACAGCTCCTGCATAGTCGCCATCACGGAAGCGCGTCTCTACATTGCACGACTTCACGATGGCTACGATGCCCGCAATGAGTCCGGGAAGTGAGAAGCAGATTAATCCCCACACTATGGTGCAGATGATCGATGCCGCTAAATGGGTGTTGGGACATACTTGCCCGCCGCAGGGCTGACCAGTGTAGCTTGTCTGGTGCTGGGTGTTTTCCTCATGGTGGGCATAAGGATTGGGCCTCTCGTCTTCGGGATTGAAGCGTGGTGGCACTCCGCCTCCGATGGTGCTTGAAGGCTTTTCCGAAGCATCATTGCTCTTGTCGAGATACATTTGCAGTTCGGGCAGTTCGCCAGCACGCTTCCAGTCTGCCATACCGCTACACCATACGAAGGTGGTGGAAGTAATACCCAAAGCGGTAAAGCTGAGTGGCGACACGGGGCCTTGCTGCTGCCCGTCAGCGTCTATGTAGAAATAGTTGGTCATCAATGGTATTTTGAATGGCTATTACTTATCTTTCTTGCCGAACACAGAGAAGTGTACGTAGCGCTTGGGGTGAGCCTTGAGGTCGATCATGAGCGAGTCGGCATTGCGCAGGGTGGAGTTGAGGTTGTCGTAGACGTTTGTATCGTTGAGGAAGAGTCCTAACGTATTGTCCTTGCTCTTGAGTTTGCTATCGAGGTTGGCAGACATGTCGCCTAATTGGTTAGCCAGATTGTGTGCGCTCTCCAAGGTGGCATTCACGCTATTGATGGTGGTCTGTACGTCGATGGCAGCGAGGTTGGCTGTGAGGCGATTGGCATTGGCGCTTGCACTCTTAAGGTTGGCGAGCATAGGCGGCAGGTCGTTGCGCATCATCGTGTTGAGCTGTTCGGAACTCTCTTTCAAGTTGCTTGTGATAGCCTGTGCATTATGAAGCGTGGCGGTGAGAGCAGGGTCGCCCGTAAGACGGTTGAGATTGTCCATGATGGAGTCGAGCTTCGGAAGCATCTTCTCTACAGCAGGTATCATGTCGCCGAGCTTGTCCATCGCACCGAGGTGCATACCACCCTGGATGGTATCGCCTTGCTCAATGTTCTTGGCAGGATTTGGGCCTAATACGAGGAGCATCTTTACACCGCCCATCAGTTCAGTCTCGAGTTCTGCTCGAGTCTGAGCTGGCACGCGCATGTCGTCATCGAGTTCAATGCCCACGATGACGTTCTCGCCGCGTTGGTAATCGTAGTCGATGGTGCGTACAATTCCTACGGGATAGCCGTTGGCGTATACAGGGTTGGAAACAGCCAGTCCTGCCACGTCTTTGAATTTCACGTAGTAGGTGTTGGTGCTCTTAAATACGTTGATGCCTTTTAGGAAGTTGAGTCCTATAAAAAGCAGTACGAGCGCTACAATGGCAGTTAGTGCAATCTTAGTTTCTTTCTTCATTATCAGTAGATGTTGGAGGTAAGTGTGTCACTTTTTGTTTTCTTGCTCTTTAGCCTTGGCTTCAGCTACAGAAGTGGCTTTCCCATTGACGTAGGCCACAATATAGGCGCTGCTGAGCTTGGCTTTGGCTGTGCGGAGTGCTTTTTGTGCTTCGGCATATGAAGAATAGCTTCCGTAGAAGTACTTATACATACTTCCTTCTTTTACGCGACTCACGCTCAGTCCTTTAAATTGTGCATCGGTGGTAGGAATCTCAGTTTTACCGGCTCCCACTTGTATGCGATAGGTCACAGAAGATTTCTTGATAGAAGCAGTGTTCGTTTTCTTCTTATTGTCTGTCGTTTTGCTTTTGTTATCTGTGGTTTTATCTTTGCTTGCTGAGACCTTGTCTTTGCTTGCAGAGACTTTGTCCTTGCTTGCAGAAGTCTTCTTACTATTCGTCTCGGCCTTCTTCTTATCTGTCTCAGCTTTCTTGTTGGCGGTGGTTTTGTTTTTGTCGGCCTTTGACGTTTGCGTTTTCTCTGTCGCAGTCTTGTCTTTGTTGGAGGCTCGTGAGTCCTTACGTTCTGTAGGTTTGGTTGCAGATTTTTCCACAACTTTTGCTTTAGGTTTCTCTACAGATCTGTCTTTAGTCTGCGATGTAGGCTTCTCTGCAGCTTTAGGCTTCTCTGCAGCTTTAGGCATGGCCTTGGGAGCGGCAACGAGTGTTGCATCTTGCTTATCATCCTTGATTTCTTGCTTATTCCTGCTATCACCTTTTGTTATCTGCGAGGTGGGCACTACTGCTACGGGTACTACGGCAACTTCATCGGAGGATGTAGCAGGCACAGGCGTGGTCGATGGCAAGGACTGCTGAGCATTTGCAGTGCTTTGCGAAGGGATGGAAGCTGTTTGCTGCGTAGGGCTTGTATGCGTGGTGATTGGCAGATTGGCGGGAATGTCGTGGGCGGCTTTCTCGTGCATGCGGCGATAGGATAGGAAGCCGTTGTAGATGCTACGGCTCAGTTCGGAAATGCCTTGTTGCGAATTGAGGTAAGCTTCCTCTGCCGGGGTGGTAATGAAGCCCAACTCCGTGAGGACAGATGGCATGGAAGTGTTGCGCAGAACCAAGAATCCAGCTTGATGTACGCCCTTGTTGGGACGCCCTGCAGCAGTATATTGGCGCTGTATGCAGCTAGCCAGGTCGACGCTCTGCTTCATATACTTATCCTGCATAATCTCGAAGATAACGTAGCTCTCCGCCTTGTTGGGGTCGAAGCCCTGATAAGTACGTTTATAGTCGCTCTCGAGTGTAATCACAGAGTTTTCTCGTTTGGCAACCGCTAAATTGGCCCCAGCACGAGCCATACCTAATGAGTAGGTCTCTGAACCATAGGCTATGCGGCCGTTGGGCAATGCATTCGTGTGGATTGATATGAAAAGGTCGGCCTTATTGTTGTTGGCAATGTCGGCACGTCGTTGCAGGGGGATGAACACGTCGGTGCGACGGGTGTAGATCACCTTGACATCGGAACAATTCTCTTCTACCAAGCGGCCGAAAGCCAATGCTACGTTGAGGTTGATAGTCTTCTCTTTTGAATAGGCTCCTACGGCTCCAGCATCGTGTCCGCCGTGGCCAGCGTCGATAACGAGTGTAAAATTACGCTTTTCTTCGACAGCATGCGCCTTTGAAGAAAATAATGCGAGAAATAGAACAAAATATAGGCACTTCAAAAGAGAAATTTTCATGTGGTGAAAAATTTTAGCAAGTTGGAAGAGATCTTGTTGCGGTGTGAAAGGTTGTCTCGCTTTGGGGGCGAAAAGTGTGGTTTAGTTGCGTATGCGCCATTCTTGTGGGTAGAGGTTGTTGGCACGCGAGCCCAGGTTGTTGAGAAAGCCGAGCGCATGTCCTTGATAGCATGCTACGACATAGCCGCGTGGCACATCAGAGGAGAGTACGAGCGATTCGCGACGAAGATAGGAAAGTGCTTCTTCGAGTGATAGATCTGTACGTGGAAATGCCGTTTCAGAGCATAGGAGCGAAAGGGCGAGTGCGTGCTGAGGAATGAGCTTTTTGCCCTTTTCTTCAACGAGGAGCACACCTGCTGTGAGCGTGCGCACGGTGGAGGAAACTTTCAGCACGTCGTCGGCAAGCGATTGACGCACGGCGATAATGTGGTTTTCGTCGGGACAAAGCAGTTTGAATGCCTCGCTGCCTTTTATCCATTCCGCCATTTTTGCACCGCCCTTGATAGCCGAAGCAGAGGACTGGTTTCGGCGCTTTTTGTCCTTCCTTTTCTCTTTCGCGATGGGCGCTTCGGAGGTCTTGCGAAGCAGGGCAAGGAACAAGCCTTCACCCTGTGTGCGGTGTGGATAGAAATGGTATACGGGGAGGTTGCGACGGGTGTTGTCGCCAGCGATATTCCATTCAGAGCGTATGGGAATTTCGACGATTTCTGCTCCCAACTCTTGGCAGATGCGGTGCACCATGTCTTCGTCTTCAAGGCGATTATACGTACAGGTGCTGTAGACCAAATATCCTCCCTGACGCAAAGCTGGCCATACGCTCTCGATGATCTGCCACTGTCGAGCAGCACAGGCTTCGACCGCCTCGGGCGACCATTCCTCGATAGCCCCCTCGTCCTTACGAAACATTCCTTCACCGGAGCATGGTACGTCTGCTGCTATCACGTCGAAGAAACTGGCAAGTGGTGCAAACTCTTCTGGATAGGATGAGGTGCACACGACGTCGGGGTGTCCCCACTTTGTGAGATTCTCGGATAGGATCTGCGCGCGCTGTCGGATGGGCTCGTTTGCTACGAGAAGGTCGCCATCACTCATAAGACTACGCCAGAGTGTGCTCTTGCCACCAGGTGCTGCACAGAGGTCGAGCAGTCGGTGGGGATGGAAGTCGCGCTCAATTTGTCGATACGCTTGCTCTACAAACATAGATGCTGCCTCCTGCACGTAATAGCACCCTGCATGCAGCAGCGGATCGTAAGTGAACTGCGGACGCTCCTTGAGATACCATCCCTCTTCGCACCAAGGCACAGAGGTAGCTCCTTCTGTAGGCATGCTTCCACCCTTGCGTGGGTTCAGACGCACACTCACCGAGGGTGCTGTATGGAGTAGCGCATCAAGAAGGCGTTTGCCCTCGTCGGCGCCGAGGAGTTGAGTAATCTCGTTGCAAAAGGCTTGTGGTAGCGGCATGAATATATATTAAGAGGAAAAGCAGGAATCGAGTTAGAGTTGTAGATAAAGAGAGGGCGTTGGAGCTTTATACCGATACTTTAGCAGCGATGTGTGGCCAAGGATCGTAACCTTCAAGCTTGAAGTCCTCGTATTTGAAGTCGAAGATGCTCTTCACATCTGGATTGAGAGTCATGCGGGGAAGCGGGCGCGGTTCGCGAGTGAGTTGCAACTGGGCTTGCTCCAAATGATTGAGGTAGAGATGAGTGTCGCCTGTGGTATGTACGAAGTCGCCAGCCTTGAGCCCTGTGACCTGTGCCATCATCTGTAGCAGAAGTGCGTAGCTGGCTATATTGAACGGAACGCCCAAAAAGGTATCGGCCGATCGCTGGTAGAGTTGCAGCGAAAGCCGCCCATCAGCCACGTAAAACTGAAACAGCAAGTGGCACGGAGGAAGGTTCATCTTGTCAAGATCTGCCACGTTCCATGCTGAAACGATGATACGGCGCGAGTTAGGATCTTCTTTCAATTGTCGTACGACTTCCTTAATTTGATCAATGTGACCGCCGTTGTAGTCGGGCCAAGAGCGCCATTGATAGCCGTAGATGTGCCCAAGGTCGCCATTCTCATCAGCCCATTCGTTCCAGATGCGCACACCATTCTCTTGCAGATAGTGCACGTTCGTGTCGCCGTGGAGAAACCACAAAAGTTCGTGTATGATAGACTTCAGATGGAGCTTCTTCGTTGTGATAAGCGGAAATCCATCTTCCAAGTTGAAGCGCATTTGGTGGCCGAAGATACTCTTCGTGCCCGTGCCTGTGCGGTCGCCTTTGACCACACCTTCGTCGAGTATGCGCTGCAGCAAGTCGAGGTATTGTTTCATATGTAGCAGGATTTTCAAGGCAAATTTACAACAATATCGGCTGATAAGCACTACCTTTGCAGCTGAAACTGAAAGAAACACGCCTATTTTTTATAATCATCATATGACACTCTCTATTATTTGTGCTCTCGCTGCTAATCGTGCCATAGGCAACAAAGGCGGTCTGCTATACTATTTGCCAGCCGACCTTAAGCATTTCAAGAATCTCACAACAGGCCATACCATCATTATGGGGCGCAAGACGTTTGAGTCGCTTCCCAAGGGCGCTCTGCCCAATCGCCGAAATGTGGTAATCACTCGTCAGCAGGACTTTTCCGCTCCCAACATAGAGGTATTTCATAGCTTTGAAGATGCCATTCAGGCTTGCCTGGCAGACGAAGAGGTCTACATCATTGGCGGAGAAAGTGTATACGCTGCAGCACTACCCTTGGCTCAACGCCTATGCTTGACTCATATAGAAGCTACTCCTGATGAGGCGGATACCTTCTTCCCTCCATTCGATGAGTCGGAGTGGACTATAGAGAGCGATGAATACCATGAGCCTGATGAGAAGAACCTCATCGCATACAGATTTGTAAACTATCGTCGTAAATAAATTCTAACTCTATGTTATATCAACGAATATTGGGACTCATGGCTTTTGTCCTTTTGCCAGTGTGGGGCATGCAAGCGCAGGTGAGAAAAGTGAAACTCACACTGATAGAGACCACCGATGTGCATGGCAATTACTTCCCTTATGACTTTATCAATGGTCGTCCGGGCAAGGGAAGCATGGCTCGTATTAGTGCTTACATGAAACAACTTCGCGGCGGTCGTCGTGAGAGCAAGGGCATAGTTCTGCTCGACAATGGGGATATACTTCAGGGCCAACCCTCAGCATATTACTATAATTATATTGATACGCTTAGCACGCATCTTACTGCCGATGTACTAAATTATATGAAGTATGATGCTGCCACCGTGGGCAATCACGATGTGGAAACGGGACATGCTGTCTACGACCGGTGGGTGAAACAATGCAACTTCCCCATGTTGGGAGCCAACGTAATTAATACTGCCGACGATAAGCCTTATTGGAAACCTTATACCATTATCGAACGTCAAGGCGTAAAGATTGCCGTGCTCGGAATGATTACGCCGTGCATTCCCAAATGGTTGCCGCGCAATCTATGGACAGGCTTGCAGTTTGACGACCTCGTCGCTACTGCACGCAAGTATATGCCTGAGATGCAGAGAGAGGCCGACGTCGTCGTAGGACTATTCCACTCGGGCGTAGGACATCCAGAGTCTTACACCGATGGGTGTGAAGATGGTGCAGTGGCCGTGGCTCAGCAAGTGCCAGGATTTGACGTGGTGTTTTGTGGACATGACCATCGACAGGCTTGCCAGCAGGTGGTTAATACAGATGGCGATACCGTATGGGTGCTCAATCCTGCAGCTCATGCAGAAGCTGTAGCGAGAGCCAACATGGTAGTAACGTTTAAGGGACGAAAGGTGGTAAAGAAACATACACAGGGCAGAATAGTGAACATTGACAGCCTGCAACCCGACACTGCCTATATACGCCATTTTTCTCAGCAATACGAAAAGGTGAAGGCTTTTACCTCAAAGGTAATAGGCCATAGCAAGCATGCTATGCAGAGCATACCAGCATTATTTGGGTCGTCGGCATTTATTGATTTTATCCATCAGATGCAACTCTCCATCTCAGGGGCAGACATATCCTTTGCAGCTCCGTTGGCACTCGATGCGGTGGTGCCCCAGGGAGATATACGTGTGAGTGATATGTTTAATCTCTATCGTTATGAAAATCAGCTCTACGTGATGAATCTTACGGGTAAGGAAGTAAAAGATTATCTGGAATATTCCTATGCTCTGTGGACAAACCAAATGGAGAGTAGCACCGATCATTTGCTTTTGTTCCGTCCCGATGCTCAGCAACTGACCAACGCTTGGCAACGCCTGCAAAATCCATGCTATAATTTCGATTCGGCTATGGGTATCCATTATGTGGTCGATGTGACCAAGCCCGCTGGATCGAAAGTCACAATTACGCAAATGGCAGATGGTAAGCCATTCTCGCTCAATAAGACGTATCGCTGTGCACTCAGTTCGTATCGCGGCAATGGCGGCGGCGACTTGCTTACGAAGGGTGCAGGTATTCCCGTTTCCGAGTTGTCAAAACGCATTGTATGGAGCACAGATAAAGACCTCCGTTACTATCTCATGATGGGTATAGAGCGTCAGGGTACTATAGACCCGCAGCCGCAACACACGTGGAAATTCATTCCCGAAGCGTGGGTTGATTCCGCACGTGTCAAAGATGAGTATTTATTGAAATAATCTTTTGATGAAGATAGCCCCACGACTGCGCACTGAGCGTAATCGTGGGGCTTCATGGAGAAATGAGTAGGGCTTTTGTGCGAAAATACGCGAGTATCCCTTTGCTCATCCGAAACTTCTCCTTATCTTTGCACCCGTTCTTTCGTAAGGAATAACAAACCAACTCTTCAAGGAAAGGTGCTCGAGTGGTTGAAGAGGCACGCCTGGAAAGCGTGTAAACCCCTAAAGGGTTTCGTAGGTTCGAATCCTATCCTTTCCGCTATTGATAATATATTTGCGTTGATTATCAATTATTTATGAAATAGTGCGCGACACTTTGCGCGACACTTTTGTAGACTAAATTTGTTTTTATTGCTTGTTAAAGAGCGACATTGCACTTCTTTTGGCTGAATCGGCGATGTCTATGTAGGGCTGCATGGACTTGTAGTCGGAATGACCGGTCCACTTCATTACGATGTTGGGGGGGATTCCCATCATTAATGCATTGCAGATGAAGGTGCGACGGCCACAATGCGTTGTTATGAGCTGCCACTTGGGGGATACGATGTCTTTTCTTGTCGCTCCTTCATAGTATGTTTCTGTTATAGGGGTGGTTAAATCGCACTCTTTTGCCATTTCTTTTAGGTATTTATTCATCTTGACATTGGAGATAACGGGGAGTGCCATATCTGAGTCATTGTCGGCATAGCGGGCAAGGATGGTGGAGGAATAATCGTTGAGCTCTATTTCTAAGGAATCGCTTGTCTTTTGGGTCGTTACGTAGATGATGCCGTTGACGATGTCTGTTTTCTTTAATTTCTTGACGTCGGAATAGCGCAGAGATGTGAAGCAGGAGAAGCAAAAGATGTCTCTTACGCGTGCGAGGTGTTCTTTGCCGGAGAAGTCGTGGTGATAGACGGTCATTAGTTCGTCCCATGTGAGGTAGATGACGCGTTTCCGGACTTCTTTGAGTTTGCATCGGTAGCCGAGGAAGGTGTGGTCATTGAGATATCCTCTGCTCATTGCCCACTTGAGGAAGATTTTGGTTGTGTCGATGAGTTTCTTTGTGTAGGATGTGCGGAAGTTGAGGCTTTGTAGATAGGTGCAATAGTTGTCCATCCATTGTAGGTTGATTTTGTCGAAGGTGAGGGTGGGATCGTAGTCGATGAGGTGTGTTTTTATGGTGCGCATCTTGATGAACATGGGGCGTGTCCAGTGGCTGTGCACTTCTTCTTCTTCGATGAATTGGTCGTAGATGGTGAAGAAGTTGTCTGTTTGTGGCAATGCTTCTTCGGCTTTTCTCAGGGCTTGACTGATTGCTGACTTAAAGGTTTCTATTGTGGGGTCGGTTTTGTAGCTTTCGGCGATGCGTGTTACTTCGTCTTCGTAGTGTTGTATTGCTGCATTGATTCTTGTTGCGGGTATTTTCTTCTCGCCATGTGTGGTATTGCGCTTGCAGCGTTGTGTTTCTTTGTTCCACTTTTCTTTGTCGACGTTATAGCCTAAGTTGTAGAAGATTCTGTGCATTTTGTATCTTACTACCATGCGGAGTTCGCTTCGCCGACCTATCATAAATAAGATGGAGTATTTCATATTATATAATGTATAGAATGATGTAAAACTGAATAGCCTCCTTATTCATTTGCGAATAGGGAGGCTTATTTTGTGTGGTATTATGCCTTAATTGAACATAATACAGATT
>CALEKA010000085.1 GCA_937898715.1 uncultured Prevotella sp. | reverse complement strand
TTACAGGGCGTATCGTTCTTGATTATCTCTACCCAAGGCGTTGCCTTGGGCTATGAATATCATTGGGCTTTCAGCCTACCCATTCTAAATCCTAAACTTCAGTCTAAGATAATTATCATTTTTACCCTTGGTTGAATTCGTTAGATTATGCTGGAACGTATGAATGCATGATAATTTCAACTATAGGAAGTATTAAATGAGCGTTTACAAACAGGCGCTTACCCTTAAAATCCCCTACCTTTTCTTTTTAGCGTGTTAAAAGAAAACAAGGTAGCGGGATTTTTTCTTTTTTATGCATACGCGCTATGGCTTGATATTGTATTTTTGCATCGCAACAGATGAGAAAAGCAGAAAAATAAGAAAGGCATGATGTGCTATAGCATACTTTTTGCTATTTCAATCTGAGTAGACAATAGAAAATACTAAACCATACATTTATGACACGTAAATATCTTCCATTATGGGTATTGGCCCTCTCATTGGGTCTGCAGTCACCTGCGATGGCTGCCACAGCAGTTCCGTCTAATCCTGTAGATTTGACTTATGCTGCAGAAAATGCCGTCAATTCGGTAGTGTATATTAAGGTAACAACCAACAGCAAGACGCAGACGATTCAATACAATGGTGGTTCGCCTTTCGACTTTGACGATTTTTTTGGTGATTTCTTCGGTCGAGGAAATAGTGGAAGTCAGCAGCGACAGATACAGACTCCCAAACGTTCTGGTGCTGGATCGGGCGTGATCCTTAGTTCTGATGGCTATATCGTGACGAACAACCACGTGGTGGAAGACGCTGACGAGATGACCGTAAAGTTGAATGATAACCGAGAGTTTAAAGCACGCATTATCGGTACGGATAAGTCGACCGACTTGGCGCTAATTAAGATTGAAGCTACAGGTTTGCAAGCTATCAAGGTGGGTAATTCTGATAATTTGAAACTTGGTGAATGGGTGCTCGCTATTGGTAATCCCTTTAGCTTGACTTCAACCGTTACGGCAGGTATCGTAAGTGCTAAAGCACGCTCTCTCAATGCTACTCCTGGTAGTATAGATAGCTTTATCCAAACAGATGCAGCAATTAATCCTGGTAATTCGGGCGGCGCATTGGTCAATGCTAAGGGCGAATTGGTTGGCATTAATGCTATGCTCTATTCCCAGACGGGCTCATTCTCTGGCTATGGATTCGCTATTCCTACAGCCATTATGAATAAGGTGGTAGATGATTTGAAGAAATACGGTACAGTACAACGTGCATTGCTCGGTATCTCGGGCATGGACGTAAGTTCTTATATCGATTCGCAAAAGGAAAAAGGCAAAGATGTTGACTTCGGTACAGTCAATGGCATATATGTAGCAGAAGTAAGTGCAGATGGTGCTGCAGCAGAGGGCGGACTTAAAGAAGGTGATATTTTGACAGCTATTGATGGTAAGAATATCGAGAAGTTCGGTGAATTGCAAGAGATCTTGACGAACCATCGCCCTGGCGACAAGGTCAATGTAACCTATATTCGCGATAAGAAGAAACATTCAGCTACACTAACGCTCCGCAATGTGCAAGGCACAACTTCTGCCGTACAGAATCTTGATACCGATGCTATGGGTGCAGCACTTCGTCCGCTTACAGAGACAGAAAAGAAGGAACTCAATTTATCTTATGGATTGATGATTTCTGCTCTTCGTGATGGTAAGTTTAAAGACGCTGGACTGAGCAAAGGCTTGATTATTATGAAAATCAACGATCGCGAGATGCGTACAACGACCGACTTTGATGAAGCAGTAAAGGCTGCAAATCTTAGTAGCGATCGCGTGCTTTGGATTCGTGCTAAGACTCAGACTGGTATCAATAAGAGTTACGCTGTAGAATTGGCCGAAGCAAAACAAGCTACAAAGAAAAACAGTAAGAAATAAACGGATAAAGAATGGGTTTGAATAAGTAAAGTTCGAATCTAACAGATATGAAAGAATCGGCATTCTTGATACCATCCTAATGATATGGTGTCGCGAGAATGCCGATTCTTTTGTGTTTGCACTTCTCCTTTCTGACTCATTGTCTCTTTGTTGAATTTGGGGAAAGTGCCCAAAAACGTTCATCAGACAACAGCTAACAAGACTTGACCTTGTTTTTTTTAAGAAATAGTTTCCGTTACCCATAAAAAAAGCATACTTTTGCATAGCGTAAAACGCGAATAGTGCAAATTGCATGATTGTGGCAAAAGAATTATGCCTCTCACGTCGATTGTGCTTTATCCAAGATTAAACAAGATAATCGAAACTCATTATTACAATTCATAGATATTATGAAAAAAACCATCTTAGTTACTGGTGGTACCGGTTTTATCGGTTCTCACACCACAGTAGAGCTGCAGAATGCAGGCTACAATGTCGTAATCATAGATAATCTGTCAAATTCTAAAGCAGATGTTGTCGACGGAATCGAGAAAATCACAGGTATTCGTCCCGCCTTTGAAAAGGTTGACTGCTGCGACCTGCCCGCATTGGAAGGTGTGTTCCAAAAGTATCCTGACATTACAGGTATTATTCATTTCGCTGCTTCTAAGGCGGTAGGTGAGAGTGTGCAGAAGCCCTTGAAGTATTATGAAAATAATCTGCTCTCACTCATCAACTTGCTTAAGCTTATGCCTAAGTACGATGTAAAGGGTATCATTTTCTCTTCTTCATGTACTGTATATGGTCAGCCCGATCCCGAAAATCTTCCTGTAACGGAACAGGCTCCTATCAAGAAGGCTGAAAGCCCCTATGGTAATACAAAGCAGATCAACGAGGAAATCATTCAGGACTACGTACATAGTGGTGCCAATATTAGCGCAATCATTCTTCGTTACTTCAATCCGATTGGCTCTCATCCCTCAGGCATTATCGGTGAAATGCCTAATGGTGTACCTGCCAACCTTATCCCTTATCTCACGCAGACTGCCATTGGCATCCGTCCCTGCTTGAAGGTATTTGGCGACGATTATGATACACCTGATGGTTCATGCATCCGCGACTACATCTATGTGCTTGACTTAGCAAAGGCTCACGTAGCAGCAATGGCGCGTATTGTAGAGGGTAAGAACACCGATCCCGTTGAAATCTACAATGTCGGTACAGGTCATGGTGTAAGTGTGCTCGAATTGATTCATACTTTTGAGAAGTGCACTGGAGTAAAACTCAATTACGAGATTGCTCCTCGTCGTGAAGGTGATATCGAGAAAGTATGGGGTAATGTAGACAAGGCCAACAAGGTCCTTGGTTGGAAAGCCGTTCATACACTCGAAGAAGCGCTCTCTTCTGCATGGAATTGGCAGGAGAAGCTACGTGAACGCGGCATTATGTAATTTGCTGCGCTGACGTAGTACAAATAATATAAATAAGAGGTCGTTAATGATTCGGTAGGTATATAACCATACTGAGTCTTAACGACCTATTTTTACATTTCTCATATAAAAGGAGAGCTATTGTGATGTCTCTGCATAGCTTGAGCTCTCAACTATTTAACAATCGAATAAGAAGATTTTTATCGTGCGTCCCTATTATTTACTACAAGAGTCTCTTCTGCGAAATAATTTATCGCTGATACATTCCGTTGCAGAGCAAGCAGGTGTGGAGTTTATTCTTGCCTTCAAGGCCTACGCCCTTTGGAAGACTTTTCCCATTTTCCGAGAGTATATTTCCCATACCACGGCATCATCACCTTATGAAGCTCGTCTTGCCCTCGAAGAATTTGGCACAAAGGCACATACTTACTCTCCTGCATACGAGGATGATACATTTGATGAAATTGTGCGTTGCTCAAGCCACATTACATTCAACTCTCTTTCCCAATTCGAACGTTTCAAGTCTCGCGTGATGGCAGAGGGTGATCAACATCCAAGCATGGGGCTTCGTATAAACCCTGAACACAGCGAAATCGAGACCGAAATCTATAATCCCTGTGCACCAGGTTCACGATTTGGTGTACTCTCTTCTCAGCTCCCATCTCGCTTACCCCAGGGAATAGATGGATTCCATTGTCATTGCCATTGTGAGAGTTCGGCTGAAGCCTTGCAGACTACTCTCGGATGGATTGAAAGAAAATTTGGACCTTGGCTCGATCAGATCAAGTGGCTTAATCTTGGCGGTGGACATTTGCTCACACGTAAAGGATACAAGGTGGACTTACTCATCAGTCTGCTGCAAGACTTTAAGCGTAAGCACCCCAATCTGCACCTTATTCTTGAACCTGGTTCAGCCTATGCATGGCGCACGGGAAATCTTCTGTCTGAAGTGGTCGATATAGTTGAGAATCATGGTATAAAGACAGCAATATTAAATGTTAGTTTCACTTGTCATATGCCCGACTGCTTGGAAATGCCTTATCATCCTCATGTAGTAGGAGCTGAAACGATAGAAGATGCAAGGGCTTTGGGTGTAGAGACTGAAGAATGCGTTTATCGACTGGGTGGTAACAGCTGCTTGAGTGGCGACTTTATGGGCTATTGGCGCTTTGATAAGCCACTTTCAGTGGGCGATATTGTAGAGTTTGAAGACATGATACACTACACTACGGTGAAGACCAATATGTTCAACGGTATTCATCACCCATCGTTGAAAATCAAGCACTTGGATGGCAGCATAGAGACTCTTCGAGAATATACGTATGCTGACTATCGTGACCGAATGGACTAACTAAGCAAGTATTACGCATGAAAGATTCCAAGTTGTGGATTCCAAAGGGATGGGCATGTGAGGTGCCTTCTGATAACGTCTTGAGATACGAATTGTCTGGTTGGATGAGCAAGTGTGGTAATGCGCAGCGCATTCTGTTTCTCAATCTCATGCCTGAAAAGGTAAAGACTGAGAACGACTTTGTGCGTATTCTATCGCAAATGCCTCGTGATATCCAATTGCTTCCAATGAAAATCCGCAATCAGCGTTATAAGACAACCCCGCAAGCCTACGTTGATGCCAATTATCTTGATTTCGAGGATTATAGTCACTCTCATTTCGACAAGTTGATTATAACTGGTGCTCCCTTAGAACAGATGCCGTTTGAGAATGTTCGCTATTGGAATGAACTATGTCATATCATGGAGTGGGCTGAAGAGCATGTACGAAGTTCGCTCTATATCTGTTGGGGAGCACAAGCGGGATTGTATAAGTGGTACGGCGTGCCTAAATACGGATTGTCGGATAAGATGTTTGGGATTTTCTCGCAACGCGTGCTTGTACCTCATTCTCTCTTAATGAAGGGCTTGTGTCCAGCATTTCTAATGCCCAACTCACGACATACGGAAGTAAGAAGTGAAGATATACGCAAGCATTCCAACAATTCATTACAGATCATAGCTGAGAGTGAAGAGAGTGGAGTGGGAGTTATAGCCACAGAGGATTGTCATCGCGTTTTTATAGTGGGACATTTGGAATATGCATCGACTACGTTAGACGATGAATACCGACGTGACCTGTCCAAGCATTTGCCAATCAAGGAGCCTCTTCATTATTATGCGGAAGATGGAACAATAGACTTCTCTTGGAGGAAAGACGCTTTACAATTTTATAGGAATTGGGTGGAGCTATAATACGTGCCACTTATTATAATCTAATTAGAACTTCGGATTTGGTAAAGTGAAAGGCTGTAGCTTTGATCGTACACATGGTCGCTAAGCCTTCTCTCATGCTGAATCCGAAGTTTTGTGTGTAAGGACAAGAGAGGTCTTTTGCTTCGGTAGATCATGAAGCTGACTACAGAAAGGCTATAGACTCGATGAATTCAAAGTCCGACCAAAGCATGGTGATTATTGGCTTAAGTTATCGACTTAATCCACTATTTTTAATGTCCGTACCTATAGCTGCTTATCTCATAACAATAATCTCTGCGAATTAATGTGGGGCTTTTCATCGATAAAAATATCTGTTTCGTCTATTATATAGCGTCAATAAGTCTTTATTCGAGGAATTTATGTATGGTAGAATATAACTTTGCAGACGTAATAATAATTTTGATAAAAATAAGCGACTAAAACAAAAGCAAAGTATGTGGAATATAAGAAAGAAATATGTGGCGCTTTCATTGGCTATGCTTCCTTTGATGGGCTTTGCTCAGACTAACGGAGTGTGGTCGCTCAAGGAGTGTGTGGACTATGCTGTCGCACACAATGTTAGTCTGCTCAAGAGTGCAGCTACGGAAAAAAGTGCAAGTGTAGATGTAGCCGAGGCAAAGGCAGGGCTGCTTCCCAGCCTAAGTGGCGCTCTGACACAGGGAGTAACCTATCGCCCGTTTCAAGAGAGTGGTGGTAGTTTTGTCAATGGTGGTATTGCTACATCGGCAGCTGATAAGGCTACGCAGAATGGTAGTTATGGCATCAATGCACAGTGGGTCGTGTGGAATGGTGGTAAAAATAAGATGAATATCACCAATGCTCAGTATAGTCAGCAACTCGCTGCTTACGATACGCAGACTCAGGCTAATAAGATAAAAGAACAAATAGCACAGCTTTATGTACAGATTCTGTATATGGTTGAGGCTGAGAAGGTTAACCGTACGCTGCTTAAGCAAGACTCAACCATTTGTGAGCGTGGACAGCAAATGGTCAATGTAGGTTCTATGTCGAAGGCAGACTTGGCTCAACTACAATCGCAAGTAAGCCAAGGACGTTACAACGTGGTAAACGTTCAGACTCAAATAGCCGATGCCAAGATGCAACTGAAGCAATTGCTGGAACTTCCAGCCAATGAATCATTTGATGTGCAGCCTATTGATGCTGCTGATGCAGAAGTATTGAGCAGTATTCCATCGAAAGACGTGATTTATAACTCAGCACTTGAAAGTCGTCCGGAGATTAAACGCTCACAGTTAGCCATAGAGCAAAGCCAGCTCAATACGAAAATCGCTAAGAGCGGTTATATGCCTACAGTAAGTCTATCAGGTGGTATAGGAGATAGTCATATGACTGGTAGTCAAACGAATTGGGCAAAGCAAATGAAGAACAACTTTAATGGTTCTCTCGGTGTGACAGTGAGCATCCCAATCTTTGACAATCGGAAGAATAAAAGTGCTGTGGAACGTGCCAAAGTAGCCGAGACTACTGCACAACTTGACTTACAAGACACGCAGAAGCAGCTCTATCAGACCATTGAGACTTATTGGCTTAACGCTACGAATAGTCAAGCTAAGTATGTGGCTGCAAGGTCGAGCGTGGAGAGTCTGCAGACAAGCTACGAGCTGATGACGGAGCAGTTTAACCTTGGGCTCAAGAACATTGCAGAGTTGCTCAATAGCCGTGCCAATTTACTCAATGCACAGCAGACAATGTTGCAAGATAAATATACAGCCCTGCTCAACCGTAATCTGCTCAATTTCTATGGCGGTGACGATTTGAAATAAGAATGACGATCCGACAAAAAGAAATGAAGTAAAATCTATAGAAATAGTAAAACAAATATAGTACATAGTATGAAATTCAATGTAAAGAAAATAGCCATCGGTGTAGTGGTCGTGGCCATTGTAGCAGGTGGCGCATGGTTTTTCTTGCACAAGCAAGATGCTCCGTTTGAGGTAAGCTACGAAACGGCTAAAGTGGAAAAAGCGACCATCGGCAATAGTGTGACAGCAACGGGTACTATTGAAGCGGTGACTTCTGTTGAAGTTGGTACACAGGTGTCGGGTATCATCGACAAAATCTATGTTGATTATAATACGCCTGTAAAGAAAGGTCAAGTCATTGCAGAACTTGACAAAACGAATCTCATCAGTGAACTGAAGAGTGCTACGAGCCAATTGGCTGGAGCAAAGAGCGACTTGAGTTATCAGCAGTCGAACTTCAGCCGTATGAAGACGCTGTATAATAAAGGTCTAATCAGCGCCAATGATTATGAAAGCGCCAGATTGTCTTTGCAGCAAGCCGAGAGTACTGTGGCACAGCGACAAGAGGCTGTAAATAAGGCACAGACCAACTTGAGCTATGCTACGATTACTTCGCCAATTGATGGCGTAGTGCTGAGTAAGTCAGTGGAAGAAGGTCAGACAGTGGCTTCAAGCTTCAATACACCGACACTCTTTACCATCGTAAAGGATATGACCGATATGCGCGTAGTGGCAAGCGTAGATGAAGCCGACATAGGTCAGGTGAAAGTGGGACAGCGTGTCACATATACAGTAGATGCTTATCCCGATGAAACGTTTGAGGGTACGGTCACGCAGGTGCGTAACGAGGCTACTACTGACAACAATGTGGTGACCTATGAAGTGGTAATCTCTGCTCCCAATCCCGACTTAAAGCTCAAGCCAGGGCTCACTGCCAATGTTACCATTTATACAATGGAGCAGACGGGCATATTGAGTGTTCCTACCAAAGCACTTCGCTTTACTCCAACCAAAGAGACTGTAGGACCGAAAGACAAGATCGTAGATTGTCAAGGTACGCATAAAGTATGGGTGCGCGAGGGAAGAACTTTTAAGGCCTACAGCGTACAGACGGGCATTACGAATGGCACACGCACGCAAATCTTGAGTGGTATCAAGGAGGGCGCTATCGTTGTGGTAGATCTCAAGGATGCTTCGGCAAGCGATGCAGATCAAAACAATGCAAGTGATGAAAGCAATGAGCAAAGCCCATTCTCGCCCGGTCCTCCCAACAAGAAGAAAAAGTAAAAATCGTTGATGTATCAATAGATGAGGAATTGGAGACGAATGCTTAGAAAAGAGCTTCGCCCAATTCTTCACCTAATAATACTAAGTGCAATGGAAATCAATGAACATTATACTACGACTCCCGAAGAGCAATTCCCTCAGCCAGAAGATCGCGCCGACAAGAAAGTAGTAATCGAGCTACAAGATGTGAAGCGCAACTTCATAGTGGGCGATGAGACCGTACATGCGTTGAAGGGTGTATCGTTCAAGATATACGAGGGGGAGTTTGTCACTATCATGGGTACTTCTGGTTCGGGTAAGTCAACATTGCTCAATCAGCTTGGATGTCTTGATACTCCATCGAGTGGAGAATACTATTTGGATGGAGTGAGTGTGCGCACCATGAAACGTAGCGAGCGTGCAGTGCTACGTAATCGTAAGATTGGTTTCGTATTCCAAAACTACAATCTGCTTCCTAAGACCACAGCCGTGGAGAATGTCGAACTGCCGCTTATGTACAACTCTTCGGTTTCTGCTTCTGAACGTCGTCGTCGAAGCATTGAAGCTCTGAAAATGGTGGGGTTGGGTGAACGCCTTTATCATAAATCCAATCAGATGTCGGGCGGTCAAATGCAACGTGTGGCGATAGCTCGTGCTTTGGTCAACAATCCTGCGGTTATTCTGGCAGATGAAGCTACGGGTAATCTTGATACGCGTACATCATTTGAGATATTGGTGCTTTTCCAAAAGCTATTCAAGGCTGGACGTACGATTATCTTCGTGACCCATAATCCAGAGATAGCGCTATACTCCAGCCGAAACATATTTCTCCGTGATGGCTTAATACGTGAAGATGTGGTCAATCACAATATCCATTCGGCAGCTAAAGCATTGGCAGAACTTCCTCCTAATGAAGAATCATAAGACACACGCACAGTATGAATATCAGTAATCTTTTTAAAATAGCCTTTCGCGCTATTGCAGCTAATAAGCTGCGCTCTTTCTTGACGATGCTCGGTATCATCATTGGTGTGGCTTCGGTCATTGCGATGATGGCTATTGGTCAAGGTTCGAAGAAGAGCATTCAAGCCAATATAGCCGAGATGGGCTCGAATATGATAATGATTCGTCCGGGCCAAGACAAAGGCCCAGGTGGTGCTCAGCAAGATGCATCGGATATGCAGACACTCAAACTGAAGGACTACGAAACACTGAAAGAACAGGCCAAGTATCTCTCCGCGATATCGCCCAGTGTGAATGCCTCAGGACAATTTATCAATGGTAATAACAACACACCCTCTACTATCTATGGAATCTCGCCTGACTACATGGAGATACGACAGCTCAAGATAGAAGATGGTGATATGTTTACCGATGAGGATATAAAGACAAGCGCTAAGGTATGCGTTATCGGAAAGACTGTGGCGGACAATTTGTTTACCAATGGTGAGGATCCTGTAGGCAAAGTAATTCGTTACAACAAAATACCATTTCGCATCGTTGGAGTACTCAAAGCAAAGGGATACAACTCCTTCGGAATGGACCAGGATGACATGGTGCTCGCTCCCTATACCACTGTCATGAAGCGTATTCTGTCCGTCACCTATCTGCAAGGCATCAATGCCTCTGCTATAACGGAGGACATGACAGATCTGGCAATCGACGACATTACGAGTATTCTTCGAGAGAGTCATAAACTTAAGGGAACAGACGAAGACAACTTCTCCATAAGAAGCCAACAGGAGATGGCCGAAATGATGAATTCTACTTCCGATACAATGACCATTCTGCTGCTCGTCGTAGCCTGTATCTCGCTCGTCGTAGGTGGTATTGGTATTATGAATATCATGTATGTCAGCGTAACAGAACGCACGAAAGAAATTGGTTTGCGCATGTCAGTAGGAGCGCGTGGCATAGATATTCTCAATCAGTTCCTCATTGAGTCAGTGCTGCTCAGCGTTACGGGTGGTATCATCGGAGTAATCTTTGGTGTTGGAGCTGCGGTAGGCATCAATGTCTTTGCTCATTGGCCCATTCAGATTCAGCCATGGAGTGTACTGCTGAGTTTTGCTGTATGTTCTGCCACAGGTATCTTCTTTGGCTGGTATCCTGCCAAGAAGGCAGCAAGCCTTGATCCTATAGAGGCCATACGCTATGAGTAGGCATGTAGGAAGAGTCACAAGTTAACTGGACCTATGGATACTATAGTGTCTATACCTCAACCCCCTCTCTTTGACGTGAGAGGGGGTAATGTTTTAGATAGGCGAGAGGGTAGGACATATATTATAGGGTGGTTCTATTAATTCTGAAAACAAGATGCTCTATTCTGATGTGCGATTTGCATGGTCTTGAAAGCGTCCTTTTGATAGTAAACTCAGTCACATAGCCCGCTATGCTCCTTCATTTACTATCAAAATTACACTTCCAATACCACGCAAATCCCATCATCAGAATTAATAGAACCACCCTATAATGTGCATATTCTTGCCGTCTGCAAATGGTCATCTTGCCGTCTGCAAATGGTCATCTTGCCGTTTGTAAATATAGGTCTTGCCGTTTGTAGATGAGCATTCAGCCATCGTACACCGCCCAGTGGCAGCATTGCCACCGGGCGGTGGCAATGCTGCCACTGGGCGGTGGCAATGCTGCCACCGGGCGGTGTACGATGGATAGATCTTCATTCATGGACGGAAAAGCCTACGTTTAAGCATGATAATCACGAACTTCTGAGGATGCATTATTCTCAAGTTCAGAAGTACATTATTTACAATGGAAAATTCGAGTGATTCCTACCCTTTAAAGCAAGATGCTTTGTGTAAAAAAACATACGAATCTATGTACTTATCGACTTGCTAAGCCGTTAACTAAAAAATCCGCTAACGGGTTTGTACCATTTCATATATTATCTTTACATTTGCATGCATAATGAAATCTTGAAGCAACTCCTCTCAAGTTTTCAAACTGCTTCTATACATTTCAATTCATATTACTATGGATTTACAGCAACGCAAGAATCCACGAGAGTTGTGTATTGAGATTATCGTGCACGTGCTCACATGGAGCTACATATTCCTTTCTCCGCTTCTCTTTAAGCGCCGCGGAGAGTCGATAGAGTGGGATCACTACCTGCATGGGTGTATGCTCCCCTTGACGGTGTGTATTGCTTTTTATCTCAATTATTTTTTGCTTGTACCGCGCTATCTGCTGGCTAAGGGCAAAGAAAAATGGTTTTATATTATTAATGTATTACTATTCATTGTCTACCAGTCATCGGTAGAACTGCAAAGTTTTATCTTCCCCCCCATTCCAGTAAAAGGACCACATAGTCCAATGGGTAAGCCACATTTGCCGCCAAAGATCTATTTCATCGTACGTGGGTTATTGCTCTATATCTTTGCTATAGGAGTTTCTGTAGCGCTTAAGTTGAGCATGCGATGGCGCAGGAGCGAACAGGCACGAGCTGAGGCAGAACTCGGTCGTTCACAAGCGGAATTGAAAAACTTGAAGAATCAGATTAATCCTCACTTCCTGCTCAATACGCTCAACAATATCTATGCGCTCACGGCCTTTAATCAAGAAAAAGCTCAACAAGCCATCCACGAACTAAGCCGATTGTTGCGATATATGCTCTATGAAAACCAGACCGACCGCGTGAGCCTTTGCAAGGAGGTAGACTTCTTAAAGTCTTACATCGCACTTATGCGATTGAGAATCTACAATAATGTTGACGTACAAGTCAACTTCGACGTTCCCGATGATGAAAATCTGCAAGTGGCGCCCTTGATATTCATCAGTCTTGTGGAAAATGCCTTTAAGCATGGTGTGAGCACGTCGGGGAAATGCTTTATCCATATATCCTTGACCGCAACGCGAGAGCATCTGCGGTTTAGCTGTGAAAACAGCAATACTCCTAAAAATGAGTCGGATAAGGCGCCTGGAGGCATAGGACTCAAGCAGGTGGCAAGCCGGCTTGAATATGCTTATCCAGGCAGATATACGTGGAAGTCGGGCGTGAGCCAGGACGGACAAACTTATTACTCTATCATCGACCTTTACGATAAAAAAGACTGAATGCTATGAAATGTGCTATTATTGACGATGAACCTCTTGCATTAGGCTTGCTCGAAAGTTATGTAAAGAAGACACCAATGCTTGATCTCTGTGGCTCCTATTCAAGTGCGGTTGAGGCTATGGGTGGATTACAGCGTGAGCCTGTCGACGTGATATTTCTCGACATTCAAATGCCCGATCTCAATGGCCTTGATTTCTCCAAGACTATTGATACATCGCGTACTCGCATCATTTTTACCACTGCCTTTAGTCAGTATGCAATAGATGGCTACAAGGTCAATGCACTCGACTATCTGCTCAAACCCATTAGCTATGTTGACTTCGTGGGAGCGGTTAATAGAGCGCAGAAATGGTATGATATGTCTCGGGCAAAACTGCAGACGGCAGACAATCTTGATACTGCATCCATCAGCCATCAATCAGCTCTCCAAACGGAAAAAGACTCTACTCAAACCATTGCTAACGATACACAGGCAGATGGTTATATCTTTGTGAAGAGCGACTACAAACTTTTGCGTATCGACTTCTCCGAAATACTTTATATAGAAGGACTGAAGGATTATGTGAAGATCTACACTACATCTTCCGTACGTCCCATTTTAAGTCTATCTTCCATGCGCAGCATAGAGAACACTTTGCCCTCAAGGCAATTCATGCGTACGCACCGATCCTATATTGTTAATATGCAGAAGGTGCGTGTGCTTGAGCGTGGTCAAATACTATTTGGTGAGAAATGCATTCCCATCTCAGATAGTTACAAAGAGCAAGTGATGAGCTATCTTAATAGTCATTTGCTACAGGGAAGATAGGGGAGAAATGTTTTGAACTTATAACCTCAACTATAAATGCTTAAGGCTCCATTTATGGTAGCAAATACATCGGTCCATGTCCTTGTCCGAGTTTATAGTCTGCTCCCATTTCGAGTGCGAGGGTCACAAAGTTTTTGGCCTTTTCGATACTTTCCTTTAAAGAGAGTCCGTGACACATATAGGCAGCAATAGCCGATGAGAGCACGCAACCAGTACCATGATCATTGTGAGTATTCACGCGATGGGCAGAGAAAAAGTGAAGTCCATCTGAATCGCACAAGATATCTGTAGGCACTCCGTCACGATGGCCGCCCTTTAGCAATACTGCTGGTCCATGAAGCTTCTCGTAGAGTAGGGAAGCGCATGCCTCAATGCTCGTATCTTCAGATCCCGTAAGAATGCGTGCTTCGGGTAGATTGGGCGTGACGAGAGAACATTGTGGCATTAGCTCCTCCTTCATCGCTTGTCGAGCTGCTTCATCGGTAAGCACGTGCCCCGACGACGATACGAGTACAGGATCCATCACGGAGAATGTGTGCTTACTGCTTCGCTTCAAAATGTCGGCAAGTGCTAATGCTGTATCTCTATGTGGCACAATACCTATTTTGATACTCTGTGGTGGACAATCCTCAAGAATGGCTTCTATTTGAGCCTCTACCAATGCGGCATTGAGGGGCAAACTATCTTTCACACCTAACGTGTTTTGAATGGTCAGTGTAGTGGGGACTGCCTGACCATAGCACCCAAGAAGGGTAAACGTTTTCAAGTCGGCCTGTAAGCCCGCTCCTCCGGAGGGATCAGAACCTGCTACCGACAAACATACTTTATATGCTTTCATTGCTGCAAAATTGCGTAAAAAGTGCTACTTTTGCAAGCAAGCAAACAAAAATTATCCCCAAAATGATACAATCCATGACTGGCTACGGCAAAGCTGAAGCCACTTTCGAAGGAAAAAAGATTCATGTAGAAGTAAAATCTCTCAATAGCAAAAGCCTCGATTTGAGTACTCGCATATCACCCCTTTATCGTGAAAAGGAAATCGAAGTGCGTCAAATGATAGCCCATGCGCTCGAGCGTGGAAAGGTTGACTTCACGCTTTGGGTGGAAAAGGATGAAACTACCGCCGCAGGTACGATCTCGCCAAATGTTGTGGCCAACTATGTAGCACAGATCAAGCAAATCTCTGAGCAGCAGTCATTGCCTATTCCTACCAACATCTGGGATCTCGTGCTTCGACTGCCCGAGACCACGCAGACCAATGTGCAGGAAGAACTCACAGAAGAAGAGTGGGCTGTTGTCTCCACTACAATCCACACAGCTTTGGACCACCTTATTGATTTCCGCAAGCAAGAGGGTGAAGCACTCTATCGCAAGTTTACGGAGAAAGTAGACAATATTGAGCGCTTGCTTCATGAAATTGAGCCCTACGAAAAGGGTCGTGTAGAGAAGATTCGTCAACGACTCACCGAGCGTCTCTCTGAACTCAAGGGTGTAGACTATGACAAGAATCGTCTCGAGCAAGAGCTTATCTACTACATCGAGAAGCTCGACATTAGCGAGGAGAAGCAACGCTTGGCCAACCATCTGCGTTATTTCCGTGAGACAATGCTCAATGGTCATGGACAAGGGAAAAAACTCGGTTTCATCTCGCAAGAGATGGGGCGTGAAATCAATACCACAGGTTCAAAGAGTAATCAAGCTGAGATGCAAAACCTCGTCGTTAAGATGAAGGATGAACTCGAGCAAATCAAGGAGCAGGTGCTCAATGTGATGTAAAAGGATGTTCAAGTAATATTCCTTATATAACATCACTTCACGAATCGTATTACTTAAAAAAATGAAGAAACTTATCATATTCTCAGCCCCCTCAGGTAGTGGTAAAAGCACGATTATCAACTATCTGATGCATCAAGGACTAAATTTGCATTTCTCTATTTCCGCTACGAGCCGTCCGCCAAGAGGAACAGAGCGTAATGGAGTAGAATACTTTTTCCTTACTCCTGAAGAGTTTAAAGCTCATATTGCTCAAGGCGATTTCCTCGAGTACGAAGAAGTATATCACGATCGCTTCTATGGTACACTTAAGTCGCAGGTGGATGCTCAACTTTCTGAGGGTCAGAATGTAGTGTGCGATGTTGATGTGCTTGGAGGACAGAATATAAAAAAACACTATGGTGCACGCGCGCTGAGTCTGTTTATTCAACCGCCATCCATTGAGGTGCTTCGCCAGCGTTTAGAGGGACGTGGCACAGATTCGCCCGAGGTAATCAATGATCGAATAGCTCGAGCTGAATTTGAGCTTTCGTTTGCTCAAAATTTCGACCACATCATCGTCAACGATGATCTTGCCACTGCGCAGAATGAAGCATTGCAACTTGTAACAAAATTCCTTTCTGAAGAGGAATAACGCAGACTGACAAGAGCGACTTTTACGTAGGCGCGAAGTACATTTCGTACGCCTTCCTTTATGAACATTATCGGCCATTAATTATTCACCGACTCTTCTAAATAGAAAATAGGTTGGCGAGTAATTAATGGCATTAATGTACTAAGAGAATCCTTAAGTCCATGGAGTTTACTTCACGCGTCATTCTTCCATGATGAACGCATTCACAATTCATATAATCCTCTTGCGACGATGAAAATAGCAATCTTCGGTGGGTCTTTCAATCCCATTCATAACGGCCATATAGCGTTAGCTCGCAGCGTAGTAGAACAGCGAAAGGCAGATGAAGTGTGGCTCCTCGTATCGCCACACAATCCCTTGAAGCCTCAACGAGGACTTTTGCCCGAAGAACTCCGCCTGCACATTGCTCGCGAAGCAGTAGCTGACATTGAGGGTATTAGAGTGAGTGATATAGAGTTTCGCCTGCCACGTCCTTCTTATACGTGGGCAACGCTCGGAGCCCTTTCTAACGAATATCCTGAGCATGAATTCTCCCTTTTAATAGGTGCTGACAATTGGAAATTGTTCCCCCGCTGGGCGCATTATCGTGACATTCTTGAGCGTTATTCTTTGCTCGTTTATCCTCGCCCAGGCTATCCTCTTAACGCATCAGAACTTCCCCCCAACGTACACCTTATTACTGCTCCACAGTATCCATTTAGCTCTACAGAGGTGCGTCATCGGCTCCGTCAAGGGCTTGATGTGAGTGGTATGGTGCCGCCTTGTGTAGAGCGGGAATTGAGAGAATATAAGTGGGATGGGGAAGAGTAGAGGATAATAATATCTGAGAAAAAATAATAGACAAACCTTATTTCTTATATATATAATATGTCAGGCATAATCATCGACACAGGCGTATACGAAACACTCATATCGAAGGCCATTCAAGAAAAACTTCAGAGTTTGCCAGAAAACGAGTATCTCATACAAGAGGAAGATATTGATAGCGCAGAATCTTACAAGATGCTGACGGAATATCTTACTGAGATTGTATCAAAAATACTGAAAGATCACTTTCGGAGAAAGGATTCTAAAGATACAATCTCTGCTCAAGTGGATGTCGTGAATCGCATCTTGCGGTTTATAGAGAAGGAGTGGAACGCTGAAGGCATTGAGACGAAATCGGAGGAACTGAGTGAAGAAGGAAAGCAGAAGTTCCTACGTGGCATATATAGCAAGGTGGGGCTTACAAGGGAACAAGTAGATGCAAAGACTAAGTGCCACCCCATAAGCGGCTATAGAGTGAGTAGCCTATTCACGGGAGGTAACGACCTCTCAATGGACGATGAGGTACGTCGTGACATTCAGACCGCAGACGAGATAGACCTTGTCGTATCCTTTATTAAGTTTGAGGGACTGCGCCTACTTATTGATGATCTGAAGGATTTTGCAAAGCGTCCCGATACGCGTCTGCGCGTAATGACCACTACATATATAGGTGCTACTGACCCAAAGGCCATAAGAATGCTCTATAAATTGAGAGAAATGGGGCATGTCGAAATACGTGCATCATTCAATACTCGTCAAGAACGACTGCATGCAAAAGCTTATATATTCACTCGCAAAAGTAGTTTTGATACGGCTTATATAGGGTCGAGCAATATGAGTCGCTCGGCTCTGACAAAAGGCCTTGAATGGAACATGCGCGTGACAAGCGTGGAGAATCCACATATCATTAATAAGACAAAGGCTACTTTTGACAGCTATTGGAATAGCGATGACTTCGAACCGCTCGACTCGCAAGAAGCACTCGATAGATTTGAAGAGGCTATCTGGGATGAAAGGCACAGAGATCCTAATAACGCTCAGGATGAAGCGGAATATCTGACGCGCTTTATTCGCAAAACGCATCAAATCAAAGTACTCGAAAAACTGCAATATGAGCGTGAGATCGTGCACAGTTACAAAAATCTTATCATTGCTGCTACCGGTACGGGAAAGACGGCTATCAGTGCATTCGATTTCAAAGATTTCAACGCGAAGTTTCAGAAAGAGCATGGTCGTATGGCTCGATTGCTCTTTGTAGTGCATCGAGAGAAAATCCTGAAACAAGCGCGACAGACTTTTCGATCGGTAATGGTGGATAGCAACTTTGGTGAAATATGGACAGGAAGGATTTCGCCTGGATTCCGTAGCAATCTAAATCACTTATTCATTACTATCCAAACACTCAACAATAATTGGGACACTTTTGCTCAGATGGGGCGCCAATATTATGATTATGTAGTAATAGACGAGGTACATCACAGCGCAGCTGGCAGTTATCGTGAGCTGTTTAAAAGATTCGAACCTAAAATATTCCTCGGACTTACTGCCACTCCTGAGCGAATGGATGGTAAGGAAATCATTCCCGATTTCAACAACCGATTTGCAGCAGAGATCCGCCTGCAGGAGGCTCTGAATCAGCAACTTCTTTCACCATTCGATTACTTCTGCGTGACAGATGATAGCGTAGACTTAAGCAGAATGGCATGCAAAGGAGATAAATACGACACGGCTCAGCTCAACCGAGCATACAATGGAAATGTGCAGCGTTTTGCCATCATACAGCGAGCACTCGACAACTACGTGACAGATCCTCATGACTGCAAGGCTGTATGCTTCTGTTGCAGCATTGAACATGCCGAATATATGGAACGCATGTTGAGTGAAAATGGATACAAAGCCCTCTCTCTTACATCACAAAGTTCGACAGATGTGGGTCACGCTTCCGAGATGTTGTCTCGTGGAGAGATTAATTACCTGTGTGTAGCGGATATCCTTAACGAGGGTATAGACATTCCTGAAATCGATACCATACTATTTCTGCGTCCAACGGAATCGCTTACCATATTCCTTCAGCAGTTAGGACGTGGACTTCGTTTGAGTGATGGAAAGACATGTCTTACAGTGCTTGACTTTGTGGCTCAAGCCAATCAGTCGTATAATTACGAAAGCAGATTCCGTGCACTTGTGGGACGGGGCTCAAGTAGTATCGAAAAAGAAATAAAGAATGGCTTCACTTTCCTACCGCGTGGCTGCTCTATTACTATGGAGAGGCAAGCACAAGAATTTATCTTGAAGAATATTCACGAAGCCGTATTCAACCTCTCGCGCCTTAGGAGGGAGTGTCGGTTCTTTACGCAAAACACTGGGCAGAGTCTTACGTACGAAAACTTTATCAACAACTTCGATCTGGATTGGCGTCATGTTTACAAAACTCCAGGTTCTTGGGCGCGTCTTAAAGTGCAATCAGGCTTCAACGTCGATGGCTTTGATGCTGCAAGTAAATACACGAAACTGCTTGAGGGAGGACTTTCCAGATTATATCATACCAACAGTTATGCCTATCTATCCTATATCGAAAGTCTAATAGCCAATGGAATGAAGCATCCTGCTTCGGCTTCTGCGCGAGATGCCAAATTCCTACAATTGTTCTATTACACCATTTGGATGGATCCCATAGAGAAAGTCAATAGGGTGTATGATCAGTCATTTTTCAGCATGGAAGATGCTGTAAGTAGTCTCTCTCAACAATTGTGGTTTATGGACGAACTCCGCTTCATGGCATCTCTTCGTCTATCCCAATTGAGTCAAACCACTCAATGGCTCAAACTCGATGATGAAGCAGAAATAGAACTCTACGGATGTTATAGTGCTGACGAGATTCATCTGCTCTTAGAGAATAAATTGGGCAGATGGCAAGTATTCGGCACTCAGTACAATGCTGAACGAAAGTTTGCCATGGTCTTCGTAACACTCAATAAGTCTGATAAGGAATACTCCCCCAGTACGCTTTACGAAGATTATGCTATCTCACCTAACCAGTTTCATTGGCAATCGATGAATAAGGTGCGTCGCAATAGTGTGGAGGGTCGCCGTATCACAGAACAACTCACGAATGGGTGGAAATACTTGCTCTTCGTGCGCGATAGCAAACAAGATGAATATGGATTAACCAATGCTTATTACTGCCTTGGATTCATGAATTACAATAGCAGTCATGGTGAATGCCCTATGAACGTCGTATGGGACATGCAGCAGTCTATTCCCGCATTCATCCTTGAATCGGCGAAAGCTATCTAATTTCTCTTACGCTTATCGCAGTGACTCTGCGTAGGATATTTTGGAGGGATTGTCACGTGCTAATTCCTTGGCATACTTCTTGGGGGACGATTGTGCCTCCAAGAAGCGTATCCCCGCAGTGCTTTTCATAGTTTTATTATGAAAAGTCTGTTTCAAGAAACGCACCTTATGTATAAGGACTTAGGCACTTTCCCATTATGTCACTTCAAAAAAAAGTGGTATTACGCATTTCAAATGCAAGGCAACGTCTACCTATTATGATATATCGAACAGTCTTTATTCCGTCATGGTATATCGTAAGAATCTGTTAGAGATGCTTGTGGAAAACGTAATATAAAATCCTCCATAATCACAACAAAGGACTATGGAGGATAAATCTATATAAATATCTGAAAAATAGATAATTACTTCTTGTTGAGAGCGAGGTCAGCCTTTACTGCGCATGCTACAGAGCAACCTACCATCGGGTTGTTACCAATACCGAGGAAGCCCATCATCTCAACGTGAGCAGGAACTGAAGAAGAACCTGCGAACTGAGCGTCAGAGTGCATACGACCCATTGTGTCGGTCATACCATAAGAAGCAGGACCAGCAGCCATATTATCGGGGTGAAGTGTACGACCCGTACCACCACCAGAAGCTACACTGAAGTAGGGCTTACCAGCGAGTACACGTTCCTTCTTGTATGTACCTGCAACGGGGTGCTGGAAGCGAGTAGGGTTAGTAGAGTTACCTGTGATAGAAACGTCTACGTCTTCCTTCCACATGATAGCTACACCTTCGCGTACGTCGTCAGCACCATAGCAGTTTACTTTAGCACGAGGTCCATCGCTATAAGCTGTTTCCTTTACGACCTTAAGCTCGCCAGTGTAATAGTCGAACTTAGTCTGTACGTAAGTAAATCCGTTGATACGGCTGATAATCATGGCAGCGTCCTTACCAAGACCATTGAGGATGCAACGGAGGGGCTTGTCTGCGGGACGACTCTGGTTGGCCATCTGAGCAATCTTGATAGCACCTTCAGCGGCTGCGAAGCTCTCGTGACCTGCGAGGAAAGCGAAGCACTTTGTCTCAGGAGAGAGAAGACGAGCAGCGAGTCGGCCATGGCCGATACCTACTTTACGATCATCGGCTACAGAACCGGGGATGCAGAATGCCTGCAAACCTTCACCAATGTATTCAGCAGCTTCAACAGCGTCTTTTGCTTTTTCTTTCAGTGCGATGGCAGTACCTACTACGTAAGCCCATTTAGCGTTCTCGAAGCAGATCATCTGTGTGCTTTCGCACTCCATGTAAGGATCAATGCCGTAAGATTCGCAAATCTGGTTAGCCTCTTCGATGTCTTTGATACCGTGCTTATTGAGAGCAGCAAGAATCTGCTTCATGCGACGGTCCTGGCTTTCAAACTTTACTTCTCTAATCATTTTTGTGTTCCTCCTTAATCTTTACGTGGGTCAATAGATTTAACTGCGCCCTGCTCAGCAGTGGTGCGACCATAGTGGCCAGTCACGCTCTTGAGAGCTTCGTTGGCATCAACGCCTTTCTTGATAGCGTCCATGAACTTGCCCATGTGAACAAATTCGTAGCCAATCACCTGATCGTCCTTGTCGAGGTACATCTTAGTGATGTAGCCTTCGGTGAGCTGGAGGTAACGAGTACCCTTGAGCTTGGTACCATAGAGTGTACCCATCTGGCTAATAAGGCCCTTACCGAGGTCCTCGAGGCCAGCACCTACTACGAGGCCACCTTCTGAGAAGGCGCTCTGAGTACGTCCGTATACAATCTGAAGGAAGAGCTCGCGCATTGCAGTGTTGATTGCATCGCATACGAGGTCAGTGTTGAGTGCTTCGAGGATAGTCTTGCCCGGAAGGATTTCACTTGCCATAGCGGCTGAGTGAGTCATACCAGAGCAACCGATGGTCTCAACCAAGCACTCTTCGATAACGCCTTCCTTTACGTTGAGAGTAAGCTTGCAGGCTCCCTGCTGAGGAGCACACCAACCCACACCGTGAGTAAGACCTGAGATGTCCTTGATTTCCTTTGCTTGTACCCACTTGCCTTCTTCGGGGATAGGAGCGGGACCATGGTTGGGGCCTTTAGCTACGCAACACATGTTCTGTACTTCGTGTGAATATTCCATGTTGTGAAATTTGGTATTTTTAAATAGAATACTTTTCTTGTCGTTACTTGCTGCAAAGTTACGTTTTCTTTTATGAAGGTGCAAACGGAAAACGTGTTTTTTGCTTTCGGAAATACTTTATTTGCCCTATTTTACTTGTATGCTGCCTTGTGGATGGAAGCCACGAAGGAACTCGGCCACTTGCATGCGCCTTTTCCCTGCAAGTTGGATGGTTATGAGATTTTGATAACCATCTTTTTGTGCCACTTTCATATAGTTCTTGCCGTCAGTCAAGATGGTTCCTATAGGCTCATTTGTTTGGCAGAATTCTTTCTGGCTCGCATAGATCTTCATGACTGAAGTCTTGCCATCGTGTTCCAGTTCTGTCCAAGAAGCAGGGTAGGGGGATAGACCACGTATGAAATCGTAAGTTTGTTTTACGCTTTTGTTCCAGTCAATGCGGCATGTTTCCTTGAATATTTTGGGCGCAGGGCGTAGGGGACCTTCGGTCTGAATCTCTGATTGCGGAATGGGCTTTACTGTGCCTGCGATGATATTGTTCACTGTTTCTATCACCAGGTCTCCGCCCAAGTGCATTAGTTTGTCGTGGACATCCTCTACGTTGTCGGTATCAAGAATGGGTACAGGAACACGCTGAATCACACTGCCTGTATCGATGTCGTGATCGAGGAAGAATGTTGTGATACCTGTTTCTGTATCGCCATTGATAATGGCCCAATTAATGGGAGCTGCTCCTCTATATTGAGGTAGAAGAGCGGCATGCAGATTAAATGTACCCAGTCTTGGCATATTCCAAACAATTTCGGGAAGCATGCGGAAGGCTACTACTATCTGTAGGTCGGCTTGAAGTGAACGTAGTTCTTCTACGAAGTCGGGATCTTTCAACTTGGCGGGTTGTAACACACGAAGCCCATGTTCTACAGCATACTTCTTGACGGGTGATGCTGAAAGTTCGTTTTGATGACGACCGATGGGTTTGTCGGGCATGGTGATGACTCCCACGATGTTGTAGCCACCTTCATACAGTTTTTGCAAGGGTTCTACGGCAAAGTCGGGAGTACCCATATATACAATGCGAAGTTCTTCTTTTGTCATAATTGTCTGTTTGAATGGATGAGAAAGTGTGTTAGCAAAGCTGCTAGGGCACGCATTCGTGATGCTGCTATTTGCTTGCCGTGTAGAGTGTGCTAAGCCCGAATGTGAAGCGCTTGAATCTGACGTCTTTAAATCCAGCCTTTTGCAGAATCTCTTTCATTACTTCACCTTGTGGAAATGCTTCCATCGTGGCTGGTAAGTAAGCATAGGCTTTGTTATCTCGTGAAATTAGTTTGCCAAATGTGGGCATGAACACGTGAGAGTATAGCCAGAAGAGTTGCTTCATGGGGAATCGGTTGGGCGAAGTTAGCTCTATGATGACGAGTCGGCCACCAGAACGCATTACTCGATTCATTTCTTGGAGTCCTTTGTCGAGGTCTTCAAAGTTTCTTATGCCATATGCCACCATTACAGCATCGAAGCTGTCGGATGGCAGACTGAGGTTCATACAATCTTCCTTTTGAAATTGTATGGTTGCATCAAGTTGTGCCTCTTTTACTTTCTCTCGTCCCACATTCATCATCCCCTCGGAGAGGTCAACGCCCAGGAGCTTTTGTGGATGCAGTTCTCGAGCGGCAAGGATTGCAAAGTCTCCCGTTCCTGTTGCTACATCGAGTATCTTTTGGGGATGGTAAGGGCGAAGGGAGTCTATAGCTGCCTTTCTCCACCTTTTATCTATGCCGAACGAAAGTGCATGGTTGAGCAAATCATAGGAATGAGCTATGCTGTCGAACATTCGTTCTACTTGCTTTCCCTTGCCCTCATCGCTATTGTATGGTTTTATATTTTCTTGTTTATAGGTCATATTGGTGGCAAAATTAATGCTTATTTTGTCTGTGTATACCCTTCTTTCTTGAGAATTTCCAAAAGTTTTGGGCGATGGTCACCTTGAATGATAATTTCTCCCTCTTTGGTCGAGCCTCCTACACCACACTTCTGCTTGAGCAACTTGCATAGAGACTTTAGGTCAGAGTCTGTCCCCACAAAGCCACGTACTAAGGTAACCGTTTTGCCACCTCTTCCTGCTCGTTCCATGCTCAGACGGAGTATTTGTTGATTCTTGGGTAAGGTCTCGCTGGCTGTTTCGTCGTCGGGAAACGCAAAGTTGGGATTGGTGGAATAGACCATGCCACCTTTTCTCTTTTTAGCCGAAATACTCTTTTCTTCTTTGGATTCTTGCTCCTTATCAGGAGTGTAGCCTGTCAATGCACTGAGTGCGTCTTTCCAATCGTTCATAGTATGATATTGTCTCTCTTTGCTTAATGGCTTGCGAGTGCTTGTGATATGTATCTTATGAAAACATCTTCTGATGGCTGTTCTTCTATGAGATATAGTAATGCGTCGCGTGAGAGTTCTTTTGAATTTGAAAGGATGTGTAATGCTGTGACAATCATTCCATGGCTGTAATCAAGTTCTTGCATTTGAGCCACGAGAGCCGATTCATTGGGAGTCATATCTTATTGATAAAGAAAGGCCATTCAGCATTCTTAGCAAGGATGGAGTCGTTGCTGAAAAAAATGCTGAATCGCCTTTATCGTATGAGAATAAGTGCTGATTCTGTCTTTAAAGTCCTACAGTGGCCAGTTGCTTTTGCATCTGCTGCTGCAGTTCTTTGGCTTTTTGTCCAGCGGCTTCAGCAAACTTTTCAGAAGAGTCAGCATAGATGATACCACGTGAAGAGTTTACTAAGAGTCCACATTCAGAAGTCATACCATATTTGCACACTTCTTCAAGAGAACCTCCTTGTGCGCCCACACCGGGAACGAGCAGAAAATGGTTGGGCACAATCTTGCGAATGTCCTCAAACAGACGGCCTTGAGTGGCACCTACCACGTACATCATTTTCTGATCGTCTGCCCAATCTTGAGAGCGACGCAGTACTTTTTCAAACAAACGTTCGCCATTCTTGTCTTCTGACAATTGGAAGTCATGCGATCCCTTGTTGCTCGTCAGTGCCAAGAGAATCACCCATTTACCTTCATACTGTAAGAATGGGGTCACACTATCTTCACCCATGTAAGGAGCCACGGTGAGAGAATCGATATTCATCTCCTCGAAGAATGAGCGTGCATACATTGCAGAAGTGTTCCCGATATCGCCTCGCTTAGCATCGGCTATGATGAACTGCTCGGGATAGTTGTCTTTGATATAACGTACCGTCTTTTCAAAGGCTTTCCAGCCCTTTAATCCGAAACATTCGTAGAATGCGAGATTGGGCTTGTAGGCTACGCAATAGGGAGCTGTAGCATCGATGATGGCTTTGTTGAAAGCAAAAATAGGATCTTCCTCGCTGAGTAAATGCTGAGGAATCTTCTTCAAGTCAGTATCCAAGCCAACACATAGAAAGGAATGCTTAGCACGGATGTTATCGATGAGTTGTTGCTTATTCATGATGTGATGTGGTATGAAATGCCAAATGTGCAAATATCTGATTTAAGGCAATATTCCTTGTCGTATTTACGAGGGGAAATTCGTCTTGAATATGATATTTGCACATTGGTGAGTATATTGAGGATTAGAATTCTGCTGATTTCGGAGTACGAGGGAACGGGATTACGTCGCGAATGTTTTGCATACCTGTAACGAACAAGATGAGACGTTCGAAGCCCAGGCCAAATCCAGCGTGGGGACATGAACCATACTTGCGTGTGTCAAGATACCAAGTCATGTCTTTCATAGGAATGTGACGCTCCTCGATTTCGTTCATCAGTTTGTCATAGCTTTCTTCACGAACGCTACCACCGATGATTTCACCAATTTGTGGGAACAGAACATCTGTGCCTTGTACCGTCTGACCGCTCTTGCCGCCAAATCCAGATTCTTCCTCATCGATCTTCATGTAGAAGGCTTTGATGGCTTTCGGATAGTTGGTCATGATAACAGGTTTCTTGAAGTGTTCCTCTACGAGGAAGCGTTCATGCTCAGAAGCAAGGTCGTCTCCCCATTCACAGGGGAACTCAAACTTCTTGCCTTTTGCGATGGCTTCTTGCAGAATGCGGATGCCTTCGGTGTAGGGCAAATGTACGAATTCGGAATTGAGTACACCTTCCAAACGGGCTATCAAGCCCTTGTCGATCATCTTGTTGAGGAACTCCAGGTCGTCCTTGCAATTGTCCAGAGCCCAGCGGATGCAGTATTTGATGAAGTCTTCTTCCAGTTCCATCAATTCATCCATGTCCATAAATGCTACTTCAGGCTCAATCATCCAGAACTCTGCCAAGTGGCGAGGAGTGTTGGAGTTTTCTGCTCGGAAAGTAGGACCAAAAGTATAGATGGCTCCTAATGCTGTAGCACCGAGCTCGCCTTCAAGCTGACCGCTTACAGTCAATGAAGTCTGTTTGCCAAAGAAGTCGTCGGAATAGTCAATTTTGCCGTTTTCATCCTTCTTTAGGTCGTACAGGTTCTTGGTGGTCACCTGGAACATCTGTCCTGCTCCCTCGCAGTCTGAAGCTGTGATAAGCGGAGTATTGAAATAGAAATAGCCGTGCTCGTGGAAGTAAGTATGGATAGCCATTGCCATGTTGTGGCGAATGCGCATTACAGCACCAAACGTGTTCGTGCGCAAGCGCAAGTGAGCATACTGACGCATGTATTCAAATGACTGCCCTTTCTTCTGCATAGGATAGTCAGCACCGCATGTGCCCAATACTTCAATCTTTGTAGCCTGAATTTCCACACTTTGACCAGCGCCTTGGCTTTCTACCAAAGTGCCTTCTACGCTCAGGCAAGCGCCTGTGGTGATCAGCTTAATCAATTCTGGGTCAAACTTCTCTACGTCGGCTACAATCTGTATGTTCTTGATTGTACTACCATCGTTGAGTGCGATGAAGTTTACGGATTTGCTGCCACGGCGAGTGCGTACCCAGCCTTTTACACAAATTTCAGATCCAAAGTCCGTGCGGCGGAGCGCATCGATTATCTTAGTTCTTTTCATTGTCAATTTGTTGCAGAATTTATTGCTCGCAAGATTGAATATCTCCTCTTTAAGAAAACGTGGCAATTTTTAAGCACATGACATAGGGAATCTTTCTGTGTCAAATACAAGTAATCAACTGCTAAAAGCGACGTTCAACCTTGTTGAGCCAATATTTATTCAAAAGCACCCATATGGAGTGCCTGTACTTCTTTTTCAGTAAGGTAGCGCCAATCGCCACGACGTACGTTCTTCTTGGTAAGTCCAGCAAAGTATACACGATCCAGTTTTACGACGTGATAGCCTAAGCTCTCAAAGATACGTCGCACGATGCGATTCTTTCCGCTATGGATTTCAATGCCTACCTGCTTTTTATCGGTGGGTGAGGCATATTCTATAGCGTCTGCCTTAATCTCGCCATCTTCCAAAGTGATGCCTTCGGCAATCTGACGCAAGTCTGCAGCTGAAACGTTTTGGTCGGTAGTGACGTGATAAATCTTTTTCTTCAAGAATTTCGGATGGGTAAGTTTTGAAGCTAAATCTCCATCGTTAGTAAGGAGCAATACCCCCGTTGTGTTGCGGTCTAAGCGTCCTACAGGGTAGATACGCTCGGGGCAAGCTTTGGCTACGAGGTCCATCACTGTCTTACGATTTTGGGGATCTTCGCTCGTTGTTACGTAGCCTTTGGGCTTGTTGAGAAGGACATATACTTTCTTCTCAATCTTTACCACGTTGTCGTGGAATTTTACTTCGTCTGTGCGGAGCACTTTCGTTCCAAGTTCGGTCACAACTACGCCGTTTACGCTCACCACGCCTGCTTCGATATACTTGTCGGCATCACGGCGTGAGCATACGCCAGCGTTAGCCAAGAACTTGTTTAAGCGTACGGGTACAGTTGGATCGTAGTTTTCTTCCTTGTAGACCAAACGCTTTTTCTGAGAATATTTAGCATGAGGGTCGTAACCGCCACGGCGCTGACTACCATAGGATCCATTGCCTCCCTGCTGGAAGCGCGGACGGTAGCCATCGCCTCCTTGATTGCCACGGGCTTGGTAACCACCTTCGCTATTGTAGCGTGGACGATATCCGCCTTCATTTCCTTCATTATTGTAACCGTAGCGCGACTTACCAAAGCGATTGTTTCGGCTTTGATAGCCACCTTCGCTATTTCCGCCATTGTATCGTGGACGATAGCCTCCTTCGCGTTGTGAGTCGCGAGAATAACCGCCTCTTTCGTTACTATTGTAGCTTGAGCGGTATGAGTTGTTACCACGATTGTAGCCATAGTTGCTTGAGTTGCCTACACTGCGTGTAAAGCGACTGCGGCCAGTTTTCCCATCACCGTAACGATTGCCTCCATAGGAGTTTCCATCGTTGTGCGACTTGTAGCCATCACGGCTTTGGCCGCCATCTTTGTAAAAATCTTCACTCATAGTTGTAAAAGTAGATTGTGAATTTGATAATGCATCCTCACGGACGCGTAGTCATAATATATTATATGTGTAGAGTTCTTTTTGAATAGTCCTTATTACATGAGGTAAGGTTCGGGAATGAGCTTCTTCCTATTTTGCTTTTCTGCAATACTTTGATTCGCAGATTAATAATCCGTAGCTCATAATCAGTAGACTATCGTAGGAGGGCTTAGATACCTGTATAGTTGTGAGGTGTGATAGCGCGGAGCTCCTTCTTGACGTCATCGCTCACTTCCAGTCCATCTATGAAGTTGTGAATGCGTTCCTCGGTAATGGCTTCGTTTGTACGAGTCAGTGCCTTCAGTGCTTCGTAGGGGTGTGGATAAGCTTCGCGGCGAAGAATGGTCTGAATTGCTTCAGCCACTACTGCCCAGCAATTGTCCAAGTCGCGGCGGATACTTTCTTCGTGCAGAAGCAGCTTGCGTAGTCCTTTCAGCGTGCTTTGGAAGGCAATCAGCGAATGTCCCATTGGCACACCGATGTTGCGTATTACAGTAGAGTCGGTTAAGTCGCGCTGCAGACGGCTGATAGGAAGCTTACGGCTTAAGTGCTCCAATATAGCGTTAGCAAGTCCGAGGTTACCCTCAGAATTTTCGAAGTCAATAGGGTTGACCTTATGAGGCATGGCACTCGAACCTACTTCTCCTTTCTTGATCTTTTGTTTGAAGTATTCCATCGAAACGTACTGCCAAAAGTCGCGATCTAAATCGATTACGACGGTATTGATGCGCTTCATGGCATCGAAAAGCGCTGCCATATTGTCGTAGTTGCTGATCTGTGTGGTATACTCTTCACGTTGCAAGCCGAGCTTTTCGCTCACAAACTTGTTTCCAAATGCCTTCCAATCATACTCAGGGTATGCCACGTGGTGAGCATTGAAATTGCCTGTAGCTCCGCCAAACTTTGCTGTCATGGGGCAAGCTTTGAGCAAGTCCAGTTGACGCTCCAATCGGTAAGCAAACACTTTTACTTCTTTGCCCAGGCGAGTAGGGGAAGCGGGCTGTCCATGGGTCTTAGCGAGCATAGGTATGTCTTTCCACTCCTCGGCATAAGTATTGACTTGGTCTATTAGCTCTTGCAGCAGGGGAATGTATACATTCTCTGTTGCCTCCTTCTGCATGAGAGGAAATGACGTATTGTTGATATCCTGCGAGGTGAGGCCAAAGTGGATAAACTCTTTGAAGGAATCAAGTCCGCCAATTTTATCGAATTGCTCCTTGATGAAATACTCTATGGCTTTTACATCGTGGTTGGTAATGCTTTCTATTTCTTTCACACGGGCAGCGTCAGCTTCTGAGAAATTCTTGTAAAATCCTCGGAGCGTTTCAAAGAGGTCGTGTGGAAACTCCTTTAGCTGTGGAAGAGGAAGCTCGCAGAGCGTAATGAAATATTCTATTTCTACGCGAACACGGTGCTTCATTAAAGCGTACTCAGAGAAATAAGGAGCTAAAGGCTCTGTCTTAGAACGATAACGTCCGTCAATAGGGGAAACTGCTGTGAGAATGTCCAAATCCATGATGTGTTGGCCCAACAGGGTATTAAATGTTAGTATTCCGCTGCAAAGTTAGTGTAAGGCGAGAGAAGTGCAAAGTCAACTCGCCTTTTTCTTTACTCTTCGCATATTTTTTGAGCAATAATTCGCATTAATGCTACCTACTTATTCTTTTATTACCTCTTTATCCTCGTATTTTCGTGCCTAAGTATGGTGTCAGAGTTCCTAAACTTGGTGCACCGCTAATTGCTTGCTCGAGTGCTATATTCCTGCCTGCATTTTCTCTCATTGCTTAAATCTAAGCTTTTCTATCTGAAAATGAAGACTTTACCGTCTCCAAATCTCCATCTTCCCATCGTACACCGCTCGGTGGCAGCATTGCCACCGCCCGGTGTACGTGCTGCCACCGCCCGGTGGCAATGCTGCCACCGCCCGGTGTACGACGGCTGAATCTTTGTTTGCAAACAGATGAATGAAGATCTGGGAACGGTAGAACGAAGAGATAAACACGTAGCGTTTCTTTTTTAGCATGAGGCTTTACTTAGTTTTGCGGTGGCAGTAATGTGTAAGAAGTTAGTTTAAGGGCGTTTCTATTAATTCTGAGGAAAAAGTTTTTTATTCAGATGTGCGATTAGCATGCTCTTGAATGTGTCTATTTTCTTGAGAATATGGGCTGCGACTCAACAATTCAAGCAAGCTTGATTGTGTGCGCCTCGCACCATATTTGCAACTAAACTCAGCCACATAGCTCGCGATGTTCCTTCCTTTGCTTACAAAAATACATTTTCAATAGTACACGAATCCCATCATCAGAATTAATAGAACCACCCTTAAATCAAAGTGGGGCAAAGAGTCCCGCTCCAATTTGCTGAAGCGAGGCTCTTTGCCCCACATATTTGTAGGTTTATCAGTGCTGAGTGTGATTAGTCTTCATCAACTTTTTCGCATCTTTTGCCCACCCATGCGATATAGAGTGTGATGGAGAGGATGCAGAGTATAAGGTCTGCTCTATAGCCGCGGATTAGACCAAAGTCGCTCGTCAAAAATCCTACAGAGAAGGCTAAGCGCCAGAAGATCATGTAGGTGTTTTGAGCTGTTCCGCGCTGACAATGCTGCGCTGTTGTGACCCAATCCATTAAGTGTCGGGACGAAACGGCTCCTACGCCACATCCAGTGAGTAAATATGCGAGTATGTCAGTCAGCTCGTAGCGCATCGGTAGGAGTAGTAAGGCCACGATAACAAGTAGATAACTCATGGCTATCAGCGTGCGTTGGCCAATTCGCCTACGTACAAGAATCTGAATCATAAAGGCTGTCAGTACTCCCATTGTAAGGAGTAGAAAGGCTGTAGCATCGTTGCACCTGCCCGTAATCCTACCTAAGAGCCATGGCGCTGTAACCATCGTAACGGCCAGTGGCCATGATTGAGGCAAGAAAAAGCGGTCGAGCGTGATGATGGGCACTTTGACGGGGGCCTTAAGAGGAACTTGAGTCTGTGCCACGAGTAGGAATGACATGGCGCATGGGATAAGTGTCCACCAATATGCGCTTGAGAAGGGGAATATGAGATGGAGTATGTAGCCGTAGAAGAGTCCCAAAGGGATGCCGATTCTTCCAGCCCAGCCATACATTAGATCGCCTTTGTTTCGGTGTCTTGAGAGTAGAACGTCGTTGACCAAAGTCGTTCCAAGTGATGTCTGGCTTACTCCATAGGCTCCGCCTTGCAGCATAGCTATGAGGAGAACCTCGTAGATGTGACTGCTATAGACTAATAGCAATATGACCAAAGGGCCAAGCACAAGCATGGATTTGAGGAAGACTTCTTTCCTCGATCTGCGTTCCATCATGTGTGCTCCAAATGGGCCAGGCAGAATCATGCCTATGGCAAAAGCCATTATAGCTAATCCAGCATAGCCCAACGGCGCCGATAGCTGATTAAGTTGGTCGGCTATGAGGGGTATGGTGGAGTAGACGTAGATATGCAGAAACCAGTTGGCCACACACATGTTGATGAATCGTGACCCTGATAACTGATTGTGAACCTGTATTGCCATTGTTTAAAGAAAATACTCTACAGAGAAGTTAGTAGCATTCCTTCTCATTAGGGAAATCACCACTCTTAACGTCGGATACGTAGGCACCGATGGCATCTGTCATAATGGTGTGGAGGTCGGCATAACGACGCAAGAATTTAGGAGCGAAACCTTTGTTCTTACCAAGCATATCGTCGATGACGAGCACTTGCCCATCAGCTTGTCCGCCACCAATGCCGATGATGGGGATGTCTACACTTTCTACGGCTTGCTTGGTTAATGCAGCAGGAATTTTTTCCACAACGATGGCACAGCATCCTGCTTCGGCAAGTACTTTAACGTCGGATAGTAACTTTTGTGCTTCTGCTTCTTCTTTGGCTCTCACAGCGTAGGTGCCAAACTTGTTGATGCTTTGCGGAGTCAGTCCTAAATGTCCGCATACGGGTATGCCTGCATCGATGATGCGCTTTACGGCGTCGATGATTTCTATGCCTCCTTCAATCTTTACTGCATCGCAACGAGTCTCCTTCATAATGCGGATAGCGTTTCTTACGGCTTCTTTTTCGTCTACTTGGTATGATCCAAACGGCATGTCGCATACCACGAATGCACGTTTGGCTGCGAGTGAAACCGATTGAGCATGGTAAATCATTTGGTCGAGCGTGATAGGCAGTGTGGTGAGATTGCCCGCCATGACATTAGATGCGCTGTCGCCTATGAGAATGACGTCTACTCCTGCTTCGTCTACAATCTTGGCTGTGGTGTAATCATATGAGGTAAGCATGGCTATCTTCTTGCCTTCTGCCTTCATTTCTTTCAGACGACTTGTTGTAACTTTTCTTGTGTCTTCTACTAAGTATCCTGACATGTCTTGTTTCTATTTAATGTGTTTCTATTTTTATATAATCGGTGTCTGCTCTATTGTCTTTTTATATTGAGCATTTGTTCTACTGAGAACCCTTTAAAATCTTGAATGATGCATTGGCACAGAGGAGCAATGGCAGAGGCTGCGTTGGTCGTGGTTAGCCCGATAACGATAGCTCCGCTATTTTTGCCTGCTTGTAGTCCACTTATAGAATCTTCGAAGACAAAGCAGTCTTTAGCTTCAAGTCCAAACTCTTGTGCCGCATGGAGATAGCAGTCGGGCGCTGGTTTCGAACGCTGTGTGTTCTCGGCTGTAAAGATATGGTCGAATAGCTCCTTTATATTAGGGTGCTGCTTGTAGAGCCGCATCATTTTTTCTTGATCCGAACTGGTAACGATAGCTGTCGGTATACCTTCTGTGTGTAAGGCTTTAACGAAAGTGACGACGCCGTCGATGAAGGGGAACTGCATTTTTGATTCAAAGTCGTGAAGTTCGTCAATCACTTCTTTGGCTCTGCCAGAATTTTCAGAATAATAGGTGGCTATAATCTGTTTTAGTGTATGTCCCTTTATGCGTTCGTGAAAATCGTGCATATTTGGAAAGTCTGCCATTCCTATGCTTTTCCAGAAGTCGGAATATTGCCATTCTGTATCGATAATTACTCCGTCTAAATCAAAAAGAACTGCTGTATGGTGCATCACAATAGTGTGTTGTCTTTATTTCTGTTTTGATAATCTGTTTTGTAGGGCAAAGTTACTCTAAGGTGGTTGTAAGGGAAAGAAAAATACCACTTTTTTGATTGTTGTACGACGTTCTATGACTTTTATGATGTTGTTTGCAAAGTGTATTTGTCAAAGTCTGCTATCGTTTCGGCTTTTGGATGTTATTATTGAATTTAATTATAGAGGACTTTGGCGTGGATAGGATATGATCTTTTTTTTAAGTTTCGGATTTAGTATAAGCGGGCTGAAAGCCCAATGAAATCCATAGCCC
>CALEKA010000084.1 GCA_937898715.1 uncultured Prevotella sp. | reverse complement strand
CAGAACATCAAGCTGGATTGAATGCTCTGCCGAGCCGAAGCCTATCTTATGCAAAGATAGTGCAAGGCGAGAGCAGAACATCAAGCTGGATTGAATGCTCTGCCGAGCCGAAGCCTATCTTATGCAAATGTAGCAAAACTCACCATAAGCGCCAAGAACTTTTGCACCTTTTTGCAAAAAGGTCTAACAAAATCGATGAAAGAATCTTTTTTTTAAGAAAAGCCTTTTTGCTATTCTCATTTTTTCTTACATTTGAAAGCCCTTAGACAAAGAATGTATAGTTACATTATAAATGACGTATTTGCAATACATAATGACATGCTATTCATACGTCACTTATACTAAAGGGCGAACCCATTCAAAGTACGCATTAAATATAATAAAACCTTAAAATCATATATCGCCATGTGCTATCTTAGATTTGATAAAGCGCAGATGACAAACCTACAAGAATCTCTTTACAAAGAGATGCTTATCACCAATCGTTCTGGTGCCTATTGCTCAACGACATTGGTGGGCTGCAACATCCGTAAATATGACGGACTGCTTGTTATTCCCGTACCAGAATTGGATGATGAGAACCATGTACTTTTGTCATCTTTAGATGAGACCATCATTCAGCATGGAGCTGAATTCAACTTGGGCATACACAAATACCAAGGAGAAAACTATAGCCCTAAAGGACATAAGTATATCGTCAGTTTTGAATGGGAACAAGTTCCCACATGGACATATCGCGTAGGAGGAGTTATTCTTAAGAAAGAACTTGCATTCGACACAAGAATATTCCGTTTGTACATACGCTACACCTTGCTCGAAGCCCACTCTGCAACCACCTTACGCCTGCGTCCTTTCCTTGCTTTCCGCAGTGTACGTCAATGGACACATGAGAATTCTACAGCCAACCGCAGCTACGACGAAGTGCCCAACGGCATCAGAATGTGCCTTTACCAAGGATATCCCGACCTCTATATGCAGACCAGCAAAGAGTCTGAATGGCATTATTGCCCCGATTGGTATAGAGGACTTGACTATCCCAAAGAGCGCGAAAGAGGTTACAATGCATCAGAAGATCTACTTGTACCTGGATACTTCGAGATGCCTATCAAGAAAGGAGAAACCATTACATTCAGTGCAGGTGTTGGTGAAATAGACCCTGATCGTATCAACGAGTTTTTGCAGAACGAAATAGAGAGCATCGACCATCGTGATAGTTTCTATCACTGCTTAGTCAATGCCGCTCATCAATTCCGTGTAAACAAAGACGGCGAGTCATACATTCTCGCTGGTTACCCTTGGTTTAAAGCTCGTGCTCGCGACACATTCATAGCCATGCCAGGACTCACGCTTGCAATTGGCGAAAATGAGCGTTTTGAAGCCTACATGTCGACAGCTACTAAAGCTATTTACAATCTGATTCATAAAGAGCCCATGTCTGTCGAGATCTATGAGATGGAACAACCAGACACGCTGCTTTGGGCTACTTGGACGATACAGCAATATGCTAAATACACTTCACGCAAGAAATGCTACGAGAAGTATGGTAAGTTGTTCAAAGATATCATGGACTACATCACCAATGGACAACATCCCAACCTATTCCTCCACGAAAACGGGCTACTCTATTCTAACGGACGCGATCGTGCTATCACATGGATGAACTCGCAGTCGGACGGACGTCCTATTGTTCCACGTTCGGGCTACATCGTAGAATTCAACGCTCTTTGGTACAACGCATTGAAATTCTTTGAGCAACTGATTGAAGAAAATGGACAGGAGGAATACGAATCCCTAAAGATCCGTGTACAGAAAGAGGCCGAGAAGATGGCACGTTCATTCAAGGAAGTATTTCTCAACGAATACGGTTATCTTCTCGATTATGTCGACGGTCAAATGATGGATTGGAGTGTACGCCCCAACCAGTTGTTTGCTATTGCATTTGACTATTCTCCTCTTGACATGAAAGAGCGTAAAGGCATTCTTGATATTTGTACCAAGGAATTGGTTACTCCCAAGGGAATCCGTTCGCTTTCTCCTCAGAGTGGAGGATACAATCCTATGTACGTAGGTCAGCAGACACAGCGCGACTTTGCTTACCATCAAGGCACAGCTTGGCCTTGGCTCACAGGTTTCTACTTGGAAGCTTACCTTCGCGTTTACCGCATGAGTGGAGTAAACTACATTGAGCGTAAACTCATCGGTTTTGAAGAAGAACTATTCTACCATTGCGTAGGAACTATTCCTGAACTATTCGATGGAAATCCACCCTTCCACGGACGTGGTGCCATCTCATTTGCCATGAATGTGAGTGGAATCCTTCGTTCATTGAGATTACTTGAGAAATACAATAATGCCATGGAATAGATGAATAGAGAGAAAGTGAATGCTCATTTCTGATAACCACTATAAAGTGAGATTATCTGATGAGTTCCTTCCCTAAACGCTTTATGTACGCTTTAGAATACAGGAAGACTTAAAGCAACATAAGCTATTCATCACTAACAAATCTATATTTATGAAAGTTCTAATGTTCGGCTGGGAATTTCCTCCTCATATCCTTGGAGGATTAGGAACAGCCAGCTACGGCATCACCAAAGGCTTGTCTGCGCAGCCTGACGTGGAAATAACATTCTGCTTGCCCAAACCATGGGGAGATGAAGATAAAAGCTTCATGAACATCATCGGCTTGAGCGAGACTCCCATCGTGTGGCGTGATGTCAACTATGACTATGTCAAGCAACGTATAGGCAACAAGATGTCGCCTGATTTATACTATCAACTTCGAGATCATATCTATGCAGACTTCAACTATCGTCTTACCGACGACTTAGGTTGTATAGAATTTTCTGGCCGTTATCCTGACAATCTGCAAGATGAAATCAACAATTATTCCATCGTAGCAGGCGTGATAGCTCGTCAGCAAGATTACGACATCATCCACGCACACGATTGGCTTACGTATCCAGCAGGAATTCATGCGAAGAGCGTGAGTGGCAAACCACTTGTTATCCATGTCCATGCTACAGATTTCGACCGATCTCGTGGTCATGTCAATCCTACGGTATACAGCATAGAGAAAGATGGTATGGACCATGCCGATTGCATCATGTGCGTATCAGAACTGACACGTCAGACCGTAATCAACCACTATCATCAAGATCCAGCAAAATGCATCACCATGCACAATGCCGTATATCCGCTTTCGCAAGACATACTTGACATGGTAGAAGAGAAGCGCAAAGAGCATGAGCACCGCAAGGAGAAAGTTGTGACATTCCTCGGACGTATCACCATGCAGAAAGGTCCTGAATATTTTGTAGAAGCTGCATCAATGGTATTGCAACGCACGCACAATATCCGTTTCTGTATGGCTGGTTCGGGCGATATGATGAACGACATGATCAACATGGTAGCATCAAAAGGCATTGCCGACCGATTCCACTTCCCTGGCTTTATGCGCGGTCAGCAAGTCTATGAAGCATTTGCCGATTCCGATGTATACGTAATGCCTTCAGTCAGCGAGCCGTTTGGTATTTCTCCATTGGAAGCTATGCAATGTGGCGTACCATCTATTATATCCAAACAGAGTGGATGTGCTGAAATTCTTGACAAATGTATCAAGACCGACTATTGGGATATCAATGCCATGGCCGATGCCATGTACTCTCTCTGCACCAACGAATCACTTCATGCCTATCTTAAGGAAGAGGGCAAGAATGAAGTTGCACAGATCACATGGGAGAAAGTTGGAAAACGCATTTATGATGTCTACAATCAACTCATTCACTCCTAACCCCATCACGTCACCTATTTACTACACCACAAATAAGAATCATCATGAAGACCGTTTGTTTATATTTTGAAATACATCAGAATATCCACTTAAAGCGATATCGCTTCTTCGACATAGGCACTGACCATTACTACTATGATGACTACGAGAATGCTCGTTCTATTACCGAAACTGCAGAGCGCTCTTACGTGCCAGCACTCAAGACGCTCATCGAAATGGCAGAAGCCAATCCAGGAGAATTTAAGTGTGCCATCTCTCTCTCAGGCTGCGCCATAGAGCAATTGGAAAACCATGCTCCTCAATGCATAGAACTCTTGCAGCAACTGAACGATACAGGTTGCGTGGAATTCTTGGCTGAGACTTACTCTCATGGATTCTCTTCATTAAAGAATGAAGATACTTTCCGCGATGAAGTACACCGCCTTTGCAAGAAAGTAAAATCGCTCTTCGGACAAGATCCTAAAATATTCCGCAACTCTTGCCTTATCTATTCCGACGATATTGGTGAACTTGTTGCCTCTATGGGCTTCAAGGGAATGTTGGCGGAAGGTGCTAAGCACGTACTCGGTTGGAAGAGCCCACACTTTGTATACAATTGCTGCCGTGACCCTCGTCTAAAACTTCTTCTGCGCGACTATTCTCTCTCTGAAGACATCTCCTTCCGCTTCAACGACTCATCTTGGAGCGAGTATCCACTCTTTGCTGATACCTATGCAGACTGGATCGCACAACTTCCTGAAGAAGAACAAGTCATCAACATCTTTATGGAACTCTGCGCATTAGGTATATTCCAACCTTTGTCATCCAACATATTGGAGTTCATGAAGGCGCTTCCCGCACAATTCAAGAAACGTGGCATTACGTTCAGCACACCATCTGAGATTTGTGGACGCGTAAAGTCTGCGGGCGATCTTACAGTGACTTATCCCACTTCTTGGGTGGACGAAGAGCGTGATCTTTCTCCATGGTTAGGAAATGTTATGCAGCGCGAGGCGATTGACAAACTCTACTCTATTGCCGATCGCGTACGCATTTGCCGCGACCGTCGTCTCATGCAAGACTTCGATTATCTGCAAGCTTCCAATAATCTCCGTTTCATGAGTACCAAGCCCAATAGTTACGGCGGTTACCGAGGTATCTACGATTCACCCTACGATGCGTTCACCAACTACATGAACATCCTGGGCGACTTCATCACTCGCGTCAATGATCGCTATCCACTTGATATTGACAATGAAGAGCTCAATTCCCTGTTGACCACAATCAAGAATCAAGGCGACGAACTTGAGATGAAGGATAAGGAGATTTCTAAACTCCAAAACATGTTAGCTCGTTTAGAGAAGAGTAATAGCGAAGGCAATGAAGATACAACGAAGCCCAAAGCCACTAAGAAATCCCCTACTAAGGCTTCCGCCAAAACTGCATCCAAGAAGGCAAACACAACAACTCATAAAGCCACGACGCTAAAGGCTACATCTGAGACAGCTAAAGCAACATCTGCCGAGAAATCTCAGAAGTAATAATTGAAGCCTACCTACACTTAAATATCCTTTACTCAGACCACATTGATTTTATCATATACAATGGCTGAGTAAAGGCTTTTTTATAAGTTCTTTTCTTGAACACATTTAGCTCCCTCAAGCGGCATCTCGGCAATGAAAGTGAAAATCTTCTATTTTAACTTTGCATTGCGCTCGATTTGCACCATCTTTAGAGAAGATAGGCGGCATCTCGGCAATGAAAGTGAAAATCTTCTATTTTAACTTTGCATTGCGCTCGATTTGCACTATCTTTGCAAAAGATAATGCAAGGCGAGAGCAGAAAGTCAAGCTTGCTTGAACTTTATGCCGAGCCGCAGCTTATCTTATTTAAAGATAATGCAAGGCGAGAGCAGAAAGCCAAGCTTGCTTGAACTTTATGCCGAGTCGCAGTTTATCTTATACCAAATCACTCACAGAATTCCAATGAAAAAGAATCTTCTAATTCTGCTATTGGCAATGCTTACCATTGCTTCCTGCAAGACAAAAGAGAAAATCATCTACCTACAGGACGTTGAAAACAATGCAGAAGTAGCCACACAGAGTTCCAACGCGCTTAAGCTTGTTCCTGGCGACAAGGTTGGCGTCATTGTCACAAGTGCAGCCACTCCTGAATTGGCAGCACGATATAATATTAGTACGGGTACTAATTATTCAAGCACGAACAATGCTGACAATATGCGCTATACAATCGATGAGAATGGTTGCATTGACATGCTGGGCATTGGACGCATCAAAGTGAGCGGTATGACACGCGCCGAAGCTGCCAATGCTATCCAAGAAAAGTTCCGTCAAGGCATTCTCAACGATGCGGTTATCACAGTAGCTGCTTACAACCAATACATCACCATCTTAGGTGAAGTAGCACGCCCTGGACAATTGGAGATTACACGCGATAACATCAACATTCTTGAAGCCATTGGCCGTGCAGGAGATCTTACCATCACAGGTCGTCGTGATCGAATCAAGGTGATTCGTCAAGAGGGTAACGTCAGCAAGACTTACTTCGTCGATCTCCGTTCTAAAGATCTCTTTAATTCACCAGTCTACAACTTGCAGCAAAATGACATTGTCTATGTAGAACCCAACAAGGTCAAGATGGGACAATCTACCAACAACGACAACTCCGTGCGAAATATTTCTACTTGGCTCTCCGTCACTTCTGTGCTGACGAGCATTGCCATCCTTATCTTCAGATAAGACTCTTCTCTCTAATACAGCCGATACATGCTTTCTTTCCTACATGTATCGGCTGTATTTTTTTCTTTATTCCAACGGATTTGCCTCAAAAGAAATCTTATTCCGCGTATTTGTTTGTCCGTTGTTTTCTTTTCGTTACATTTGCATAATATTAAGAGATTACTACAGACTATACTTCATGCAATAGTCTTTCTTCAATCTCCTACCACATATACTCTCAATGGATAATTAACACCTTAAAATACAAAAACAGTAACATTCCCGACTATGAAGAAAAACTTACCTCTTCTTATTTTAGGTCTCGGCCTTCTGACATGTCCTGGCTTGTCATGGGCTCAGAATGTAACTTCAGCCAATATCACGTCTTGTAGCGCTGATGCTAAGGCTGCCGCTGTCAATGTCAAACTGACCGGAACGCTCACCACCACCAACAATGGCGACTTCCGCCAGCTACGAGACCTTTGCTACAACATGGTTAGTCTCGACCTTAGTTCTGCAACCTGCAGTTCTATTCCTAAGAACGCAATGCATTCGCGCCATCTGCTCAAGACATTGGTTCTTCCCAACAATCTGTCAACCATCGGCACGCAAGCATTCTTTGCATGCGATGCACTTCAGTCGCTCACACTCCCCTCTTCTGTCAACAATATTGGCGCATCTGCCTTTGCCCAATGTAAGAGCATCACCACGCTGTCTATTCCTGAGAATAGTGGCCTATACAACATCGGATCTTATGCATTTGAGGGATGCGAATCACTCTCTGGTACAATAAACATTCCTACAAAAGTACTCAACCTCCGCGATGGCGTCTTCGCTGGATGCAAAAACATAGAAGGCGTATCTCTCCCCAGCAATCTGCAGAGCATCGGCGCAAATGCCTTTGCAGGATGCGAAAAGCTCACAGGCGAAGTTGCTTTAGGCCGGATGATCACTCGCATCGGTGCTTCTGCTTTTGCCGACTGCAAGAGTCTGACTGAGATCAACATGCCTCGTGGACTTCAGATCTTGGGCGATGCAGCCTTTATGGGATGTGACAAACTCGCTGGAAGCATCGTACTCCCAAGCAATACCGTCCAAATCGGTAAAGGCGCATTCATGGGCTGCAGCAGTCTTGAGTCGATTGTCATTCCTGCTGATGTCAGCGAAATCAAAGCTGCCACATTTGCTGGATGTACAAGTCTGCAGACCATCAACATCTACGCTTCCACTCCGATTCCCGCCAATGCCACAGCATTTGCAGGATTAGATTGCAGCCAGATCACGCTCAACGTGCCCGAAGGCTCAGAAGAAGCCTACAAAGAAGCCCCCGTATGGAAGAACTTCAACATCAAGGTAGCAACTTCTATCAACAATGCAGAATCTCTCTCCAACGTCAGCGCAAGCGTTGAAGATGGTCGTGTTTGGATAAAAGGAATTCCACAAGCTTCTACAGTAAAGCTCTACAATGTACAAGGCCAGTTGCTCAGCTCAACATTGGCAGAAGGCACAGCAAGTTTCTCATTGCAGAATCGCGGAGTGTACATTGTTAAGGTAAACGGAAGTAGCTTCAAGGTACAGTATTAAAATGTGCAATCTCTAAGTTCATTTCATCATACGACCTTACAGCCGAAACAATTATAGTAAGCAAACACAGATAGTAGCAACATCTCTATGAAAAAATTCATATTCTCCATAGCCCTGCTCCTCAGCGCAGGCTTCTCCACATTCACAGCTACAGCACAGAATCTCGTGCCCATACCTTTGAAAGTGCAGAAAACGACAGACAATCCTCTCGTTTGGCTCAACATTTCCCAAGTAGATGCCCCCGAGAGTTTAAGTAATGAAAAGGAACATGCTCTTCGCATTCTCAAGGAACGTGCTGGCCTCACTACGCTCAATGCTAACGGCAATGCCAAGATTACTCTGAGCATTGACGCATCACTCACTGACGATGAGGCTTACACGCTCACGCTCAACGAGAATGGTGTAAACATTGCAGGCAAGACCGCAGCTGGTGTATTCTATGGACTGATGACCATGGAACAACTTATGATCGACGACCAAGCTTCTGCTCGATGCATCGAAACCGCTGCCATCCACATAGAGGATGCTCCCCGTACTCACGTGCGCGAGATCATGGTCGACCCTTGTCGTATCTTCCTCCCCTACGATCGACTCAAAGACTTCGTGCCCGAGATGGCTCGTTACAAGTTTAATAGTATCCACCTCCACCTCGTTGACGACCAAGCATGGCGCATCGAAATCAAGAAATATCCTCAGCTCATAGAGAAGAGTAGCTCACGCGTAGGCATGGACGATATGCAGATGAGCATCTCGGGCTATTATACGCAAGAGCAGATGAAGGAGTTCGTGAAATACTGCGAAAAATACCACATCATGGTAGTGCCCGAGATCGAAATGCCTGGTCACGAAGTAGCTGCCATTCACGCTATTCCCGAACTTACTTGCGGTGCTAAAGAAGTGCCCATCCGTACCACTTGCGGTGTATCCAACGAATTGCTCTGTCCGGGCAATGAATTCACCTACGAGTTCTTGGGCAATGTATTCAAGGAAATCGCAGACATCTTCCCTTGTAAGTACGTTCACCTTGGCGGCGACGAAGCAGGCAATCCTGCTCTCGACTGCTGGACAAACTGCGAGAAAGACAAGGCTCTGAAGAAAAAGCTCGGCATAACCACTACCGATCGTTCGGAGAACTGGAAACTGCAGGAATACATGTTCAACCGCGTGATCGACACCCTGCAGACCAAGTATGGCAAGACTCCCATGTTCTGGTATGAGACCGACTTCAAGAACATTCAGCCTGGTTGCGTCACCTTCGCTTGGCGTCATGGCTTGACCAAGAATGCCATCAACGCTGCTATGACCAACAATGCCAAGATCATGCTTTGCCCTGGCGAATACTGCTACTACGACTATCCTATGGCAAGCGGTGATATGCCTGAGAAGAACTGGGGCATGAATATTATCAAGTTCGAAGACGTTTACAACCAGTTCGATCCCAACTGGGGTATGGGCGAAGAGTTTGAGAAGAACAACCTCTTCGGTGTAGCATGTCCTCTATGGAGTGAATGTATCAATTCGCCCGAACGCGTGTTCTACCAAGCCTATCCTCGCGCTATTGAACTGAGTGAAATCGGTTGGAGCGCACAGAAGAATCGCTCTTGGAATAGCTTTTTGAAGCGCGTTCGCCCCATCATGCTTGACATGCAGCGCCGAGGCATCACCTTCTCTATGCCATCCGAATTTATTGATCTTCAGTAATAACCACTTCTAATTGCATACACAAATATGAAAAAGATAATCATGGGTCTTGCACTCCTCTTGAGCGGCTTTACCTCTGCTACAGCCGACGATATCATCAGCGGAGAGACCTATCGCATCTGTACGACAGATGGCACACGTGCCCTTTCCACATGTGGTTCAAACAAGAACGACGCCGTGCCAAGAATGGTCTTACTCGACACTACCGACGACAACCAAACTTGGACAATCACCCAAAGTGGCGACTACTACACAGTCAAGACCACACAAGGTAACTTCTGCCTCGACAATCCTTCAGAAAACCACACAGGTTTCAGCAACCAAGTATGTCTCTGGCAAACCTCTGGTGGTAACAATCAGAAGTGGACTTTCGAAGCTACAGGAGATGGCGACTATTATATGATCCCCTTCGAAAGTTCCGACAAGAGCAAATGCTACGCTTACGACGAGACAAGCGACAAGTTCGTATTCCAGACCAAGACAGAAACTACTCGCGTAAAACTGACTAAGGCTAATACGAGCAAGACTCCCCTTGCCGTAGACGGCTACTATGCTCTTCAGGTCGTAAGCACACTGCCCAACTACAATGCTGCAGCCGATGGCAAATTCTTCGCATTCTCAAGCACAGGCGCCCCTTCGCTCACGGCAAACTATACTTACGAAAAATGCCGACTTCAGATCACGACCGATAAGAATGGCATTGCATCACTTGTGATACCCTCTACAGAGAAGTATCTCTACCTGCAGAGCACCACACTGAGAGCTACCTCGCTCACCGATGATACGAAAAAGGGAAATGCGAAATTCGTAATCTACGCCAACAGCGAGACACTCGATTTCGACACCGAAGTTGCCATCCATGCAGGTAGCACTACCGATGCAAGCAACAACACTTCGCTCAAGGTATTCACCGTATCAGGCAACTCATTCTCTGTTACATCTAAGGCTTTAAGCAAATCTTATGCATTCCGTCTCGTTGCACTTCCCGCAGCAAAGGACGTTGAGAAGCTAAAAGCAGCTATCGACGCAGCAAAAGAAGCAGCAAAGTCGCTTACTGGCGATGCTGCCACAGAGGCAAATGCTGCTATTGCTGAGGCTCAAAGCGAATTGGATTATCCCTACGTGACCAAATATGAGGTATACATGGACATCAAGACATTGAACCAAAAGATGGAGGACTTGAAGAATGGTGCTTCCGCTAGCATGAACCAAGACTTCAATGCTACTACTGGTCTGAACGATGCTCAGTCACAAGCCATCAAGGTCTACACAAGCAACGGTACAATCGTCGTAGAAAATGCACAGACTTACAGCATATTCAATGCTGCAGGTCAGAGAGTAGCTGCAGACCAGAAGTTGCCCAATGGTGCTTATATCGTTGTAGCCAACGGACAGACTTTCAAGGTAGCACTCTAATTATCAGCAATCATTCTAAAGCATAGAGTCAGTCAGTAACGCTCTGAATGCTTCCTATACAGTAAAGGCGCAATCTGCAAGAAATATCTACAGATTGCGCCTTTTCTTTACTTATTGCATATGTGAGTACACTTTGTTGACAACAGTCTATTCTCTACAATCCCCAACATAGCAAGATTTAGATCGCTCCACTACCCTTTTTCATTAAGCATCAAGCACTTGGCATTTGCGAGCGTTTACAGAAGCGGTCACACTGTGCCACAAGATCATAGCCTAACATTGTACCCAACATAAAGTCTTCAGCTGGAGTCAACGCATTCATCGGCTTATGAATAAAAGTGCGCACAACGTCTAAACACATTTTATTGCCAAAGTAAAGGTTCACTTTATTGGCTGAAACGGGCTGTTCAAGGTAAGCAATTTGCTGCTCATCTAAGCGAGCACGCATAATCTCGGCACAGTCGTAACACATTGTGCACAATACCAATTGACGAACTCCCTTTCGAAATTCATAAATCTGATGCATAAAAAGCTTGAGGGAGTCATAACGTGAGAAATCTTCGGCTGACATTTGATATGGGGATATATAAGTAATTCAACATTCGGATTTAGCCTAAACAAGCAGGAGGCTTGCGTAAACTAAATCCGAAAATAAAGTAAGTAGAGTAAACAAGGACACTAACACATACCTACTTTATGAATGACACTCTAAATTCGTATTAGCTCTTGATGAGCTGACACCAATGCTCTGTGCGAGACTGATTCTTTGCATCATCATCGCTCACATCGATAGCTAAACCTACAAAAGAGCCATCTCGACAAACGTCAGAGTCTGTCACGTTGTAATCTGTAGGCTCATAACTACCGATAAAGGCGCAACCCGTACTTTGTAAGCCATCGTAGATTTGTCCCAAAGCTCCGCAAAAAGTATCAGGGTAAGATTCGCTATCGCCACAACCAAATAGAGCTACTTTCTTTCCAGAAAGATCCTGTGCCGAGAGTGCATCAAGAAAATCATACCAATCGTCTTGTAAATCACCGCAGCCCCAAGTGGACGAGCCAAGGAGCAAAGTATCATACTTCAATGCCTCAGTAGCATCAGTCGTTCCTACGTTGTGTATATCGCTCGCTTCTACGCCCAATTGCTGTGCTATATTATTAGCCACATCTTCTGTACACCCTGTGGTGCTTCCATAAAAGATTCCAATCATTTTTCTGAATTATTTTTTTGTTAAACCATTGCGTTATTGCGCTGCAAAGTAACCGATAAATGCCTCTATGGGCAATACCCAATCAAGGTGATACGCACGCATTGCTTGCAAAATACCCACTTGTAGTGAGTCCTATTTAATTTAGATTTCTGATTTAGATTTTGCAATCCAACTTCAACACGAATCAGCCTGATCCGTGCGAAGCGACAAGAAAGAAACTAAATACGGAATTAAGATGTGAATACCTTATCACATGCCCACAAGATAAAGAAGACTTTCTTTAGAGAAGACTTCGGTTACATATCTTATAAATGTACTTTCATGTAATGTAAATAACATCGGCAAATTGTTTTTAGATAACCTTTTTATTGTCTCATTTCGAACGAAATGAATGCTCATATCGAACGAAATGAATGCTCATATCGAACGAAATGAATGTTCATATCGAACGAAATGAGTCGTCAATTACATGATTCTTACTGACAATACATGAAGGCCCAGATTTTTTCTTGTCCTTTATAACAGTTCAAATAGAACATCCTTATTTTAACCCGTTGGCGGAATTTTAAAGTAGTTCATCCGTCTTCTTTTATGAGTGTCCGTCCTATGCATCTTTGGCACAAAGTTTGTATTGAAAGATGTATACATTACCACAAAAGACATATTAATTATGGAAACATTCAACGAAGCCATCTCTACCGACCAACTTGTATTGGTAGATTTCTTTGCCACATGGTGTCAACCCTGCAAAATGATGCATCCCGTATTAGAGGAAACAAAGCACATGCTGGGCGACCGCATCCGAATCATCAAAGTAGACATTGACAAGCATCCCGATCGGGCCTCTGCCTATCGAGTACAATCTGTCCCCACCCTTATGCTCTTCCGTAACGGAGAGTTGCTTTGGCGCCAGAGCGGAGTCCTTTCAAGAGCCGACCTAATGGCAACACTTGATCCGTTCTTAAAATAAACTTATGGCAAGTTGGTAATAAGGGGAAATGAATAACCAATCTTTGATTTTAGCAAGGACGACTGAAAGTTAAGACTTCAGTCGTCCTTGTTCTGTAGGATATGATGACTTCATACAGACCATCATACTGACTTTTTCATTTCTACTCAGTATCTGCTGCACAATCTACAAGGGACAATCATTCACGCATTGATAATAAAAACGTAACTTTGCACACATATAATAAATAAGAACAATCAAACAAGCAATCCCAATGGCAGACGGAAATTTCAATAGAACACACCTACCCTACCGCCCTTTTCAGAGCGGTCTTAATGCTGGCCGAGCACAGATGCACACATTAGCAGTGCAAGCTTTTGACAAATGGCTCGAGGAACAAGGTTTTGACGAAGAAGAGAGAAAGAGGCATGAACTCAGATTCAGAGAACTTCTGCCCCTATAATCTACTCACGTACATCGCTATCTCTTTCAACCGTCGACAGAGTATCAGTACTTCGCCCAACTTACAGACACGCTGACGATGACTTAATATCGTAAAGAAGCACAGGCAAAACTTCTAATCCCTAAATTGTAGAGAATCTTGAAAAAAAGAAGATACAACCTTGGGCTGTATAAAAGAAATTTGTAATTTTGCGTGCAATTAAAATCCCGACTTAGTTATGACTTCTGATTTTATTGCAGACAAAATCGTAATGGACGGTCTCACGTTTGACGACGTCCTTTTAGTTCCCGCTTATTCTGACGTACTTCCTCGTACCGTATCGCTTGCAACGAAGTTCTCTCGCAACATTGACTTGCAGATACCTTTCGTAACAGCAGCTATGGACACTGTGACTGAAGCAACAATGGCTATTGCTATTGCTCGCGAGGGTGGTATCGGTGTGATTCACAAGAACATGAGCATCGAAGATCAAGCCCGCCAGGTAGCTATCGTAAAGCGTGCCGAAAATGGTATGATCTACGATCCCGTCACTATTAAGCGATACAAGACGGTAAAGGATGCACTCGACCTCATGAGTGAATACCACATCGGTGGCATTCCTGTCGTAGATGACGATATGCACTTGGTCGGAATCGTGACGAATCGTGACCTTCGCTTTGAGCGCCAACTCGACAAGCGCATTGACGAAGTGATGACAAAGGAAAACCTTGTCACCACCAATCAGCAGACCGACTTGACCGCTGCCTCACAGATTCTGCAAGAAAACAAAATTGAGAAGTTGCCCGTAGTCGACAAGGACGGACGACTCGTAGGCTTGATCACTTATAAAGATATCACTAAGGCTAAGGATAAGCCTATGGCTTGTAAGGATGCCAAAGGTCGTCTGCGCGTAGCAGCAGGCGTAGGCGTCACAAATGATACCTTCCAACGCATGGAAGCCTTGATTCAAGCTGGTGCAGATGCTATCGTGATTGATACCGCTCATGGTCACTCTAAGTTTGTGATTGACAAACTGAAGGAGGCTAAAGCAAACTTCACTGGCGTAGATATCGTAGTAGGCAATGTTGCCACGGGCGATGCGGCTCGTATGCTTGTCGACGCTGGTGCTGATGCCATCAAGGTGGGTATTGGTCCGGGCTCTATTTGCACCACTCGTGTAGTAGCTGGCGTAGGCGTACCACAACTTTCAGCCGTTTACGACGTGGCTTGTGCACTGAAGGGAACGGGTGTACCCTTGATTGCTGATGGCGGCTTGCGCTACTCTGGCGATGTAGTTAAAGCACTTGCTGCTGGCGGCTATAGTGTAATGATCGGTTCACTCGTAGCTGGTACTGAGGAAAGTCCTGGCGAAACGATCATCTTCAATGGTCGTAAGTTTAAGACCTATCGCGGCATGGGCTCTCTCGAAGCTATGGAGAATGGTTCAAAAGATCGCTACTTCCAAGGTGGCGTAAAGGAAGTAAAGAAACTCGTTCCCGAGGGCATCGCAGGTCGAGTTCCCTACAAAGGCTCTGTTCAAGAAGTCATCTATCAGATGGTAGGTGGGCTGCGTTCGGGCATGGGCTACTGTGGTGCTGCTACAATCGAAAAGCTTCACGATGCCAAGTTCACCCGCATCACAGGTGCTGGCGTACTGGAGAGCCATCCTCACGACATTACCATCACCAGCGAAGCGCCCAACTATAGCCGTCCTGGTGAATAACAATCAATAAAAGAAACTGAAGCAGACTACAATGTGCGAACATGCAGATATGCCCCTATTGATAGTGTTTGCACCCGTCGACAAGATTGGGTGCAGAGCCTATTGTATACTCGGACATAGCTGAATGTTCGCACATTGCCTTATTACGTATATACAATCCTCACGCCCACACAGTACACACACGAGACTTCGTCATCTGTGACGAGCGCTTGAGCTTCTAACCCCTATTTCTATGAAAAGAAACTTAATCACGGCTACCCTTTTCGCCCTGGCTCTTACAGCTGGGGCGCAATCGGCTACAGACCCCATTCTGATGCACATCAATGGGAAGCCCATCACACGAGCCGAATTTGAATACTCTTTCCACAAAAACGGAAGCATCGAAGGTGCTGTAGAGAAGAAGACGGTGCAGGAATATGTGCCCATGTTCGTCAACTACAAGCTTAAGGTGGCTGCAGCTGAAGCCGCAGGTCTTGACACGCTTTCAAGTTTCAAGAAAGAGTTCCTCACCTACCGCGACATGCAACTCACGCCCTACATGGTCGACACCGTTTATACCGACTCCGTGGCTCGTGTGATTTACGACAATACGGTGAAGCAGATGGACGGAAAGGACGTGATAGAGACTGCCCACATCTTGCTCCTTCTTAAGCAAAATGCAAGCGAAAGCGAACGCAAACAAGTACAGATGAGAGCAGACTCTATCTATCAAGCTATCGTGAAAGGTGCAGACTTTGGCGAAATGGCTAAGAAGTTTTCTAACGATCCAGGAAGTGCCGCTAAGGGAGGTGTGCTTCCAGCAGCAGGACCTGGACAATTCATTCCCGAATTTGAAGATGCTGCCTATGCACTGAAGGATGGAGAGATCTCTAAGCCCGTGCTCTCTCCTTTTGGCTATCATATCATCAAGATGATTAAGCGCAAGCCCATCGATTCATTCGAGAAGCTCAAGCCCGAAATCATCGCAATGCTCAAGCGTCAGAACATTGACGAAATCTCGGCAGAGAATCGCATCAAGAAGATGGTCGATGCATCCAATGGTCAGCTTACACGCGAAGAGATTCTCGATAGCGTAATGAACGCCAACATTCAGCAGAATGCAGAATTGCGTTACCTCATCCAGGAATACCACGATGGATTACTACTTTACGAAGTGAGCAAACGCCAAGTGTGGGATGTGGCAGAAGCAGACACCAAGGGCTTGGAAGAATGGTTTAAGGCACATAAAGCAGACTATGCTTGGAAAGCGCCTCGATTCAAAGGCTTCGTATATCATTGCAAAGACGCGAAGCAGAGCAAAGCGGTCAATAAAATGCTGAAGAAATTTGGCGACGGTGATTGGCGCAAAGAACTTAAGCAACAGTTCAACAAAGACTCCGTGACCGTCACCGTAAGCGGCCCATACATCTGTGCACAAGGCGAAAATCCCAGTGTAGATGCGTATGCCTTTAAGGACAAAACGCGTAAAGTGAAACTTCCCAAAGGATTCACTTTCGGAGGCGTAAGCGGAAAGATACTGAAGCAGCCCAAGACCTATCTTGATGTAAAGGCTCAAGTAACCAACGACTACAAAGAGCAAATGGAGAAAGAGTGGGTAGAAGGCTTGCGCAAGAAGTTCACATTCTCTGTAGACGAGGATGTACTCAAGACGGTAAAGTAAATAAGAAGCAAATCCATAAGCGACAATAAGGCGTGAGGCAGGACAAGAGAAATATAAGACTTGCGCCCTGTTCCACCCTCTACACTCTTGCTGGGTTTGTCATAAATCGTAGAAAATGAAGAAAACATTATGCGGACTATTCATGACACTACTGCCATGCATAGGATTCGCACAGACTAACGTTGTAGACCAAATCATCTGGGTGGTGGGCGATGAGCCTATCTTGTTGTCCGACGTAGAGGAGACTCGAATATCGGCCGAAGCCTACGGGCAACCCATTGAGAATCCCTACTGCACCATCCCCGAGCAGATTGCTATCAACAAACTCTTTGTTCATCAGGCCGAACTGGATAGCGTCACGGTAAGCGAATCAGACATCATCCGAGGCGTAGACAGCCGTATCAGCGATTTCATACAGACTTACGGATCGCGCGAAGCATTGGAACAGATGTACGGCCGCAGCATCTCACAGATGCGCGACAATCTGAAGAAGCAATATCGCGAACAGATGATGGCAGAAGACGTTAAGAAGAGCATTACCAAGGACATTAAAGCCACTCCCGCTGAAGTACGCGAATACTTCAAAGGAATGCCCACAGACAGTCTGCCCTTTATCCCTACTCAAGTGGAGGTACAAATCATCACCTCTACTCCCGAAGTATCACGAGCAGAAATAGAACGTATTGAAGGTAAACTGCGTGAATACGCCCGCCGCGTAAATAGCGGTGAAGCAGACTTCTCCACCTTGGCAAAATTCTATTCTGAAGATGGATCATCCCGTAATGGTGGTGAATTGGGATATATGGGACGTAACCAGCTCGTACCTGAATTTGCCAACGTAGCATTCTCGCTCAACGATCCGAAAAAGGTATCCAAGATTGTACGCAGCGAATATGGTTACCACATCATCCAGCTCATCGATAAGAAAGGAGACAAAGTGAACGTGCGCCACATCTTGCTCAAGCCCCATGTGGAAGAGAGCGAAATCAGTCGTTGCATCGCTCGCCTTGACTCTATCGGCGATGACATCCGTGCTAAGAAGTTTACTTTCGATGCTGCAGCACAAGCCCTGTCTGACGATAAGGATACACGCAACAACCACGGATTGATGGCCAACGTCAACCAAAATGGCATCAGCTCGCGCTTCGAGATGAAGGACCTTCCGCAGGATATTGCTAAGGTGGTCGACACGCTGCAAGTAGGCGAGATGTCGCGTGCTTTCCGCATGACAAACAACAAAGGACAAGAAGTCTGCGCCATCGTATTGCTCAAGAATCGTATTGACGGTCATCGCGCCAGCATGACAGAAGACTTTCAAACACTGCGCGACGTCGTAGTAGACAAGCGAAGCGAAGAAGCTATCGAAAAGTGGATTCAAGACAAAATCAACACCACTTACATCCGCATAAGCCCCGAGTGGAGAAACTGCAATTTCCGCTACAAAGGCTGGATTAAGTAAGCATGAGGTAATGCTATAAGAGTATAGGGTAATTCTAACACATTCGTTTTAGAGTTACCCTATTTCCTTTCTCATTATCCGTAGCCCCACCCTATTTTCTTACTTCACGGATTCGCGAGTTTCGTTAATAATGAAACATATTTACCTATCCTTTTTGCTCATTCATCAGAAGTCCTTACCTTTGTAAACTTCTATAATCTATTGTTCTTTATCGATACTTATTCCATAGAGCATACAGATTGTGTTCTTTTGGAAGAGAAGAAAAGTTAGGACTCTAAGACACTCTATTCAGTTTTATAGGACACGCACAATATACCTTATTATATAAGGAGCATAAACAAGACTCACAAAAACAATAATACATACGCACCATGCACATTCAAGGAAAAGTATATCACGTAGGCGTAAACGATCGTACCAAACATCGTTTTGAAGGACTTTGGCCACTCCCTCTCGGAGTTTCATACAACTCTTATCTTATTGCAGATGACGAGGCCGTGGCTTTGGTGGATACAGTAGACGTAGCTTTCTTCGCTGAATATTTGGCAAAGATTCAAGCCGTCATAGGCGATCGCCCCATTGATTACTTGATCATCAACCACATGGAGCCCGACCATTCTGGATCCATCGCTCTCATTCGCAAATACTACCCTGGCATTAAGCTTATTGGCAATAAGAAAACCATGGAAATGGTTCAAGGCTTCTATGCTGCTACCTCCACAGACGATATTACCATAGCTGATGGCGATACGCTCTCCTTAGGCCATCATCAACTCAAGTTTGTGCTTACCCCTATGCTTCACTGGCCTGAGACAATGATGACCTACGACACTACTGACCACATTCTCTTCTCCGGCGATGCTTTCGGTTGCTTCGGAGCTCTCAACGGACAAGTGATTGACGCAAAGATGGATATCACTCCTTATTGGCCAGAGATGGAACGCTACTACGCTTGCATCTTGGGAAAGTTTGGCGCTCCTGTACAGGCTGGCCTTAAGAAGTTGGCTGGCACGGACATTCAGATGATCTGCTCCACACATGGACCTGTATGGACAAAGCATATCCATGAAGCTATCGACACGTACAAGAGATTGGCTACAGGACAGACGGAAAAAGGCCTCGTCATTTGCTATGGCTCTATGTATGGCAACACTGAGCGTGTAGCTGAAGCTATCGCCGAGGGGGCTGCTGAGGCTGGAATGAAGAAGATTATTGTCCACAATTTAAGTGTATCGGATATGTCGTACGTTTTGGCAGACATTTTCCGTTACAACACCTTGGCTATCGGAGCTCCAACATACAATGGTGGATTATTCCCCGTTGTAGAAGACTTATGCCGTCGCTTAGCTGGTCGCGTGGTAAGCAATCATCGATTAGGACTTTTCGGCGGATTCACATGGAGCAGTCAAGCTGTCAAAGTAATGACTTCATACAACGAAAAGATGAAGATGACACTGGTGGATGACTCCGTAGAATGGAAACAAGGCGCTAATGTGGATACTTTGCAGAAAGGACGCGAATTGGGCAAGTTGTTAGCTCAGAAGGATTAATAGCGCCCTTATCATGCAAATCATAGGAGAGTAATTGTTATATGTGATTCAATTACTCTCCTATATTATTAGGCGGCTCGGAAGTGAAAGGAAAAAGCAAGCTTTTTCCTTTGCACTTCTCTCGCCTTGCACTACTCTCGCTTCGCGCAAGTTAGGCGGCGACTCGGAAGTGAAAGGAAAAAGCGAACTTTTTCCTTTGCACTTCTCTCGCCTTGCACTACTCTCGCTTCGCGCAAGTTAGGCGGCGGCTCGGAAGTGCAAAGTAAAAAGCAAGCTTTTTCCTTTGCACTTCTCTCGCCTTGCACTAACTTTGCACCCAAAAGAAAGAACGTGAAAAAGATACTATTATATATATGCGTATTAATGGTTTGTGCCGCATATGCTGTACCTACCATTAACCAACATAGGAAAAGACGCACTGCTACCGACGAACGTATTGTACTCAAACATGCAGACAACTTGCGTTTTTCTGAAGAAGAACTAAGTGGTGCACAGCGCTTAAGTGGCAACGTTGTGCTGAGTCATGCTGGCATGGTAATGCATTGCGATAGTGCCGTATTGTACGAGAACTCTCAGACCTTCGATGCTTTCGGTAAAGTGCGCATTGTACAGGGTGATACACTCACGCTGAAAGGCGACAAACTACATTACGATGGTGAAACGCAAATTGCAGAAATGCGCAAGAACGTGGTCATGATTCATCGTAACCAGAAACTTTACACAGATAGTCTGAACTTTGACCGCCTTTATAAAATAGGTTACTACTTCGAGGGCGGAGAACTTATCGATGGAAAAAATAAGCTCACATCCGACTGGGGCGAATACCATACCGACACGCGTAAGGCTTCATTCAATTATAATGTGAAACTTATTACGCCAAAGTTGGATTCACTGGTGACCGATACGATGCATTACGATACGCGCACAAAATGGGCAGAGGTTATAGGTAAATCCAATATATACTCGGGTAAAGACAGAATCTATACCGAGCATGGATTCTACAATTCTCAGACAGAACGCGTAAGACTTTATAAAGGTACAAAGGCATTTGGACGCAATCGAGAAATGCAAGGAGATACCGTCTATTACGACAAAAAGACGGGTATCATGGAAGCATTCAATAATGTGTCGTGTATAGATAGTCTCAACAAGAATATCCTCACAGGCAATTACGCATGGTACAACGAGTTGACAGGTGAAGCTATGGCCACAAAGAAAGCTCTCGCTCGAGATTTTTCACAAGGCAAAGATACGCTTTACGTTCATGCCGATACTCTGAGAATGTTTACCTACAACATAGAGACAGATTCTGTATATCGCGTACTTCATGGCTACTTTCATGCTCGTGGCTACAGGAAAGATATGCAGATGGTAGCAGACTCCTTAGTATTCTCCACTCGTACGAAAATGGTGACTCTCTATCGCGACCCCATCGTGTGGAACGACAACAAGCAGGTGATAGGAGAAGAGATTAATGCGTATCTCAATGATTCTACAGTAGACTCTATCTACGTAGACCGACAGGCTATGACCATCGAACAGATAGACTCCGTTCACTTCAACCAAGTGGCAGCACAACAAATGCGCACTTACTTCAACACGAAAGGTGAAGTGACAGAGAACCAAGCTATCGGCAACGTGATGGTGGTAAACTTTCCACTTGAAAAGGACAGCACTATTCTCTATCAAAACTACGTGGAGACTTCAAAAGCACGCATGTTTATGAAAGATCGAAAGCTCGACAAAATATGGGCTCCTGCTTCACATGGTTACTTCTACCCAATAGGCTTAGCACCTGCCGATAGAACGCGACTTCCAGGTTTTGCATGGTTTGACTACATTCGCCCCATATCGCCAGAAGACGTATTCAATTGGCGTGGCAAGCAAGCTGGTACTACTCTAAAGCCTTCCATCCGACGAGAAGCACCGCTACAAAAGCTCTAATTAAGGGATTGAGAGGGACACCTTATATTTCATCTTCTCATCTCACACAGCAACATTCGAATTCAACAGTACATGTCAGATATCATCCATCTTTTACCCGACTCCGTAGCCAACCAGATAGCCGCCGGTGAAGTAATTCAGCGTCCGGCATCCGTCATCAAGGAGTTGGTAGAAAACTCTCTCGACGCAGGAGCCACCCATATACAAGTGGTGGTAGAGAATGCGGGAAAGACTTTAGTACAAGTTATCGACAATGGCAAAGGTATGAGCGAGACAGATGCCCGACTCTCGTTTGAACGTCATGCCACTTCCAAGATACAGCAAGCTACTGACCTCTTTGCACTTCGCACCATGGGATTTCGTGGAGAAGCACTGGCTTCTATTGCTGCCGTGGCTCAAGTAGAACTGCGTACAAAGCAGAAAGGACAGGATTTGGGCACATGTATCAACATTGAAGGTTCGAAAGTGAGCAACCAAGAACCTGTAGCATGCCCCGTAGGCGCAAACTTTGCCATACGCAATTTATTCTTCAACATTCCAGCCCGTCGCAAGTTTCTCAAATCGAACCAAACAGAGCTTTCCAACATTCTCGCAGAATTTGAACGCATCGCATTGGCTCACCCCGACACAGCCTTTACCTTGCACTCCGAGGGAAACATCATGCTCGAACTCCCTGCAGGAAATTTCAGACAACGCATCATCGGCATCTTTGGCAAACGCATCGATAGTCACCTCATCCCCATTGAAGTAGACACAACCTTAGCACGAATCAATGGATTTGTAGGCATGCCTTCATCTGCAAAGAAGAAGAATGCTCATCAATATCTATTTGTCAACGGACGCTTCATGCGTCACCCTTACTTTGCTAAGTCCATATTGACGGCTTATGAGCGACTGATCCCAGACGGACAACAAGTGCCGTTCTTTATCAATTTCGAAGTTGATCCATCACGCATCGATGTGAATATCCATCCTACCAAGACTGAGATCAAATTTGAAGATGATAGCGCCATCTTCCAAATCTTATTGGCAGCCGTACGCGAATCATTAGGAAAATATGGAGCCGTTCCCGCTATTGATTTTGACACAGAAGGACGTCCCGACATTCCCGATTTTAATAGTGGCGCACAACAGGCAGCCTCCTACGTTGCTCCACCACAAATTCACATTAATACTGCATTCAATCCATTCGATTCCCATCAAGACGATGCTGCAACCGATTCTGACAACGTAGGAAGAAAACCTTCTACCACTTCATCTGCATTTGCATCTTCATATTCGCCACGCCCATCAGCCCCTATTGATTGGCAGAAAATCTATGAGGGTGCTCAACAAGCAGGATTAAACGATACACCATTGACAAATGATGGTATAGGAAGCGAAGGACACTTTGAGAGTCATTACCACGACCTCAATGACTCTGGCATTTCCTCTATCGGTCCGACTGAAGGGACTAACAGCGCAGAGGGCACCACATCATCATCTCTCTACCAAGAATTACCACAGGGCGATAAAGAAGCATGGAGCGAGCAACTTTCATCCGACTTCATACAGCTGCAAGGAAAATACATCGTTACTCCACTCAACTCTGGAATAGCACTAATCGACCAGCACAGAGCACACATTCGCGTGCTCTACGAAAAATATATGAAACAACTGGCCGATCACAAAGCGCCCTCACAACGACTGCTATTCCCCGAAACGATCAACACGTCTCCTTCTGAAAAGATAATTCTGAAAGAGATACTTCCGCAGCTCAACGAAGTAGGATTCGAAATCACTCCCAACTCAGATGGTGAATACGACGTTACCGGCACGCCTATGGGTAGCGAAGGATTATCACCCACTCATCTCGTGGGGAGCATCCTTGCAGATGCCGTAGCTGGACAAGCCAACGCAACAGAGACTATAGGTCACATTATAGCTCTTTCGTTAGCCAAGAAAGTGGCATTACCCACTGGGCAACTATTAAACAAAGAGGAGATGCAGCAATTAGTTCAGCAACTCTTTGCATGCTCAAGCCCCAATATGACCCCTGACGGCAATCCGACTTTGATCGTAATCGACCCTGCAAGATTCTTTTAGCCAAAGATCCTCTCTCCATACTTTAAGCAGGATGAGAGCCTCTTATGTGTGCAAGCCCTATTGTTCACAATGCTAAAATACAAGAGAAAACGGTATCATAGCAATCGGTTATACATTTTTCCTACTTGCTTTTCTGACCACGTATATTTCGATAATGCACCAAAACATGGTCAAAAGCAATAGATTTTATACACCGCACTTAGCAAAATACATAAGAATAAGGCAGTTTAAGCATTTTTTTTCAAAAAAAAGTTGCACCGAACAATTACTTATTCTTAACTTTGCGCAAAAGATTGAGACCGAAAGAACTAAAAAGTCAAAGTCTTGAATCAAATAAGACAAGAATCAAACAAATAATTAATAGTTTCAAATCATCTTAGTTATGAGAAAATTAATGATTGCACTTGCCCTTGTAGGTCTTACCTCGACTACAACGGCTATGGCTCAGGACACGGAAGTGCCCGTAAAGAAGTACAGTGTAGCAACCAATTCATTTTGGGCTAACTGGTTTGTGAGCGCTGGTGTTTCTGGTACTGCTTACTACACCTCTCAGGAACATGGTGTTAGCAACAATCCTTTCAGCGACAAGCGTGGAACTATCGGTTTCACTGCAGCAGTTGGTAAATGGTTCACTCCTGGTATCGGTCTCCGTACCAAGTTTGATTTCTTGAAAGGTAAGCAGGTTAACTCTGAAACCAACCATCCTCTTTATACTGCAATGAACGTACACGAAGATGTATTGTTCAATCTTTCTAACCTCTTCTGCGGCTACAACGAAAAGCGCGTATGGAACACTATCCTCTACGTAGGTCTTGGTGCTTCTACTAAGCTGAATGATGGTAAGAATGCAGATATCTACTACACCGCAGGTTGGTTGAACAACTTCCGCGTAAGCAAGCACGTACAGATCTTCGCAGATCTCAGCGTAGGCGCTACCGAAGGTTCACTCGACAAGGGTCCCAACGACAAGTGGGCTTCTTACAAGAAGAACAAGATGAAGCACTGGGATAAGGACCTCCGTCTTGATGTAGGTGTAACTTACAACCTCGGTAAGTGCACTTGGGACAAGGTGCCCGATGTTGACGCTTTGATGGCTATGAACAAGGAGCAGATGGATGCTCTCAACCAGTCTCTTAAGGAGCAGCAGGACGAAAACGCTCGTCTGCGCGATATGTTGGCTAACACCAAGAACCAGCCCGTTGTTGAAAACACTAAGGAATTCGTAGGTACTTCAGCAAGCGTATTCTTCAACATCAACTCTGACAAGGTTGCTAGCCGCAAGGATCTCGTAAATGTTAAGGAACTCGCTGAATATGCTAAGAACAACAACTCTAAGATTGTTGTTACTGGTTATGCTGATAGCAAGACTGGTTCTGCAGAATACAACCAGAAGCTCTCTCAGAAGCGTGCTGATACCGTTGCTAACGAACTCGTTAAGATGGGCGTTAACCGCGACAACATCATCACCGAGGCTAAGGGTGGCGTAATGAACCTCTCTCCGTTCTCTTACAACCGTCGTGCCACTGTTAAGATCCAGTAATCACACCTTGTGATCCTGCATCTTGTAGCACAAATATAATCATTACTTTAGAGCCAAGTTCGCTTCAAACGGACTTGGCTCTTTTTGTAGGCTCGGCATGAGCATTCACGAGTATAAATTCACAAATTTCCTTCGCAAAAGATGTGCAATTCCAGTGATGAATATAGTACACTTTAAAGAAGTTATAAAGTAAGCATCCCATACAAGCCGTATTGTAGAAACAAATAAGCCAAAGTCCATCT